>CAVEKR010000216.1:0-2747 GCA_963616365.1 Bacteroidaceae bacterium | reverse complement strand
AAGCTAAGGGCTCAAATGCAACGCTGCAGCAAGGCGCATATGATGATGGCTTTCAACAGGGCGCATATAATCAGGATGCATATGATGATGGCTTTCAGCAGGACGCATATAATCAGGGTGCATATGATGAGGGCAGCTTTGATCAATTTGATTACTACGACCAATTTGACCAGCAACTAGCATACGATGATTCTGGCTTAGATGGCAGCAATGTTTTTGTCATGCCGAGCGCGGCGGGCACAACAAGCGCGGCAAATATAGGTACAGCAGGCGCGGTAGGCACAGGAAATGCGCAAACCCAACAGGGTGTTCGCCAAGAAATCCAATACTCAAGTATTCCAAGTCCAGACGCTCAGACAGACGCTTTAGCAAGTAAAGAGCCTTTGACAAGCCAAGAAGCACTCGAAGAAGAGCTCCAGCGCTCCAAGCGCAGGGCAAAAAGCAGGCGGCGCGCGCGTGCAGAGCAGCGAGCAAAACGCCAGCATAATGCCTATGTTATATATGTGTTGCGAATTTTGGGTGCCGTGGCAGCCGTTTTGGCGATTATTTTTGGTGCGATTTTTGTTTATCGCTCGGATTTGTTTCATGTGGACAATATTGAGGTCTCTGGAACGCACCATCTGAATAACCTCGAGGTCACGCGCATTGCGGCTATTTCTGATGACTCAACTTTGTTGCGCCTGGACGAGGCTGGAATTAAGCAGCGCTTGAGTGAGAATGCTTGGGTGCAAGACGTGCAGGTGGAGCGCGTGTTTCCCAATACCTTAAAAATCATTGTTACCGAGCGCAGCGGAGAGGCGGTTGTGCGCATTAACGACAAGAGCATTTGGGTTGTTTCTGCAGATGGGGCATGGCTTTCTTCTGCGACAAATGATGACTGGACCGCGGGCCCTCGCATTGTGGATGTGAGCACGTCCATTGTTTCTCCAGTTTCTGGCAAGGCCTGCGATGACGAGGGCATTTTGAACGCGCTAAATGCGGTCAAGGTGCTAAGCCAGCGCATGAAAGATGAGCTCGACACAATTTCTGCAGAATCTGCAGCTAAGATGACGCTTAATTTGAAGAGCGGCGTTTCTGTCGCCTTTGGAGAGGCAAAGGACGTGGAGCTAAAAGAGGCAGCTATTTGGTCGATTTTGGACAAGCTGCAAGGCAAGGTTTCATACATCAATGTGCATGTTCCGTCGCGCCCGACATATCGTTCTATCAGCAATGATTCTAATGACGAACAACAAAATCAATAGTCGGCAAGGCTTAAGCGCCGCAGAAATGTGAAATCGCGTTATCGCAAGCGCGCAAAGCAACAAAGACGTAACTTTATTGATATTTTTGTGTACATTTGCTAAGAAAATATAGAGATGATGGTTTGCAAGCGATATTTTTCCTTAAAAGTTGTCAACTTTGGAGTATAATTTGCAAAGTATGTGTTCTCGCTTTGACTAATTTTTGCATTTTACGTATTAAGACGCATACATAAGTGTATGAAACAAGATAGCTGGAGGCTAAATTATGCCAGATGTTGTAGGTTCAGATCACCTAGCCGTCATAAAGGTAGTCGGTGTTGGCGGAGGCGGCACTAATGCTGTAAACCGTATGGTTGAAGCAGGTGTCAAAGGCGTTGAGTTTATCGCCATCAACACAGACCGTCAAGCATTGCTTATGTGCGATGCAGACCGCACCGTCCACATTGGAGAAGAACTCACTCGTGGTCTAGGCGCTGGTGCTAATCCTGAAGTTGGCTGTCAAGCTGCAGAAGAGTCGCGAAATGACATTCGCGATGCCTTGGCAGGCGCAGACATGGTCTTTGTTACCGCAGGAGAAGGCGGTGGTACTGGTACTGGTGCTGCTCCTGTTGTGGCAGAGATTGCCATGCAAGAGATTGGTGCTTTGACTGTTGCTGTTGTTACCAAGCCTTTTGGTTTTGAGGGCAGAAAGCGCATGGCTCGTGCAGAAGAAGGCATTGCTGTTTTAGAAAACAATGTTGATACTCTCATTGTTATTCCTAACGACCGCTTGATGCAAGTTATAGAAAAACGCACTTCTATGCTTGATGCTTTCCGCATTGCAGATGACATTTTGCGTCAAGGTACACAAGGCATTACAGATCTTATTACTATTCCAGGCTTGATTAATCTTGACTTTGCAGACGTTCGTACAATTATGAAGTCTGCTGGTACTGCCATGATGGGCATTGGTATTGCATCTGGAGAAAATCGTGCTGCAGAAGCTGCAAATCAAGCTGTTAGTTCTAAGCTGCTTGAAAGCTCTGTACAAGGTGCAACTCGCATTCTTTACTCTATTACAGGTCCATCAGATTTGCCATTAGAAGAGGTCGATGAGGCTTCTCGCGTTATCAACGACGCAGCAGATCCTGATGCAGATATTATCTTTGGTACTGCTATTGATGACTCTTTAGACGATCAAATTCGCATTACTGTTATTGCTACTGGTTTTAAGAACGAGCCTCGTTCAAATGAAGAAATTAGCAACATGCAAAACCCTCGTCAACAGCGTTATCGCGGTACATATTCAAACAACGACGCATCAGTAAATGCCATGTTTGATGATGATATCCCTGACTTCTTAAAGCGTAGCCGCTATTAATATGGGCTTTATGCTGCTAAATATGATAAATGAATGTAAAATTTTAGTTCTAGCTTAAATATTGCCGCATAAAAATGCCGCACGCGCTTAAAGAAACAAAGAACTTCTGTTTGCCGCTCCCGCAGCTGACAGAAGTTTCTTTTTTG
>CAVEKR010000215.1:0-2751 GCA_963616365.1 Bacteroidaceae bacterium | reverse complement strand
TGTGTCAGCAGTGCTGACACTTTTTGCGTTTTTCTTCTTTTTATTGTTCACAGCCTTCTTTGAGACTACAATCTTATCTTTTTCTCGTTCTCGCTTTGTGCGCTCTCTAGCACGTTTACGTTCACATTCGAGATCGCCGCAGTACTGGTTTGAGTCGTTTTTAACATTAGCTGTTTCCTTACGCACTAATCATTTTGGCGTGCCCCCCTAGTCGTTTTGGCGGGCGTGGTAGCGAACGTCAATGAGCTCTGCGATGATGCTAACAGCAATTTCTGCAGGGGTTTTAGCTCCAAATTTAATGCCAATAGGAGAGTGTGCTTGCTCAATGCGCTCTGGGTCAATACCAGCATCTCTTGCCTGCTGCTTATTATTTTCAACCTTGCCTTGATGTCCAATCATACCCACATAATGGCAAGGTGACTTTAGCGCATGTTGAAACGCCTCAGGGTCATGCACATGTCCACGCGTCAAAACGCAAGTATAATCATTTTCTTCTAATACGACCTCATCTATATTATTAAAGTCAATCAAGTTTATATCTGAATAAGGAAAACGATCCTCGTTCAAAAATTCAGAATCATCATCATAGACCACGGTATTGAAATCAACATGTCTTGCATATTCAGCCAAATACATTGCCACATCACTAGCACCAAAAATGACAATTTGTGGGGATTCAAAAAGAGCTTGAGAAAGCCATACAATACCAGGAAATTGCTCAGAGTGCATGGAAGGACCTGCTGTGCAATCCTTCATCTGAAACGCATCGCGCTTGCTATATTCCCTAGAAACCATGATATTTTTATCTTTATCTACAAAAAAGATAGCTCCTTTGCCATCAGCGCTCCCGCCATCAAACTTTTTCATCCATTTGCCCTCATCAGATGGCTCAACAGCAGCTTTTGCATCCGTTATAAGCTTAAATCCAAGCCAAGACTCTTCTTGGTTTTGATAAGCTTTTAATGCTCGTTGCAAAATAGGAATGTCATCATCTCCAAGACAGCAAAGCAGCTCTTGCAGCTCTTTATGTCCCACTAAAGGATTAGAAGAAATAGCCTCTTTAATGCAGCCAAGCTCCTCAATTGCTATTTGAGGAATCTTTTTTTGCTCCAAATTAAGAATGCATTGCTTTAAAATCTCTTCTGTGTTCATATCAATTCCTTTCTGCTTGTTAAGCTGTTCGTTAAATCAATTGTTATTAAGCCAATTGCCATTAACCTAAAATACCCAATCCTTCAAGTAAAATTTTAAGTCCTATAAAGATGAGAACAAACCCGCCCAAAATGGTAGCGCCTTTTTCCCACTTAGAACCAAAAAAGTTTCCAATGCCTACTCCAATTACTGAAAACACAAATGTCGTTACGCCTATAAGGCTTACAGACAATGCCAAGTTTACATCCAAAAAAGCAAAGCTTACACCAACAGCTAATGCATCAATGCTGGTGGCAATAGCAAGCATGAACAGCTCTTTAATGTTAAGCTTGTCTTTTTGCGTTTTAGGCAGTTTGGCTTGGGGCTCATGCGGGTGTTCGCCATTTTTGCCCGCCAAAGCATCAAGGTGTTCGCCATGCTCTTGACTTTCCAGCTGCTCATCTGAGCCATCACGAAAAGCGTCAACGAGCATTTTGCCGCCAATGATTGCAAGCAAAATAAAGGCAATCCAATGGTCAACCGCTTGTACGTAAGAAGCAAAAAGCGAACCGACAAAATAGCCGATTGCAGGCATGAGCGCCTGAAACACCCCAAAGAAAAGCGCAATTATAACGGCGTGTCGCCAATTTATCTTTGACATCCCGAGGCCTTTTGCAATGGACACCGCAAACGCATCCATAGAAAGACCTACGCCAATGAGCAATATCTCAACAATGGTCATCTTTAATCCTCTAAACAACTCTTCAAAATTTAGCTTCTAAAACTTAACTCGCCAAGACCCACCAAGGCCCACCAAGACCACGGCTGTTAAACTCAAGGCTCGCCACGGCTGTTAAACCCACGGCTGCTAAGCTCTCTAAACTATTTTACCCGCATGGCACGCATAGCATTTAGTATGCACAAAAACGCAACGCCCACATCGCCAAAAACGGCAATCCACATATTGACGATGGCAAAAATTGGCAGCGACAAAATCATGATGGCAATCTTTATCCCAATGGCAAACACGATGTTTTCGCGCACTATTCGCATGGTTTTAACTGCCAATTTTATAGCGGTAGCAATTTTTGTAGGCTTGTCATCCATCAAAACCACGTCTGCTGCCTCAATGGCGGCATCCGAGCCAAAAGCGCCCATGGCAATACCAATATCTGCGCGCATCAAAACTGGAGCATCATTTATTCCATCTCCAACAAATGCCAGCTTATCCGTGGTGTTTTCTTTGCTTTCAAGAAGCTCTTCTAGGGCCTCGACCTTATTTTGCGGCAAAAGCTGCGCCCTATACGAATCAACGCCCAGCTCTTTTGCGACACTTGCAGCCACCTCTTGCCTATCCCCTGTCAAAATAATGGTCTGGACCACACCACACCTTTTGAGCTCTGCAATCGCGCGCGCCGCGTCCTCTTTAATAACATCGGCAATAACAATATAGCCAAGATATTGCCCGTCTGCTGCCACATGCAAAACAGTACCCGCAAGCTCGGGTTTTTCGTGTGCAATGCCACAATTTTGCATTAATGTTGCATTGCCAACATGAATAATGTGCGTCTTTGTTGGTGTTGGGCGAACACCCAACTGCTCGCTAGAGTTTTCATTAGG
>CAVEKR010000214.1:0-2752 GCA_963616365.1 Bacteroidaceae bacterium | reverse complement strand
AGTCAAGAAAAAGCAACGGCTCAGCACCACATGCAAGCACGTCATTTACACACATTGCTACCAAGTCAATTCCCACGCTGTCATGTTTGTTTAGCATTTGAGCAAGCTTGAGCTTGGTGCCAACGCCATCTGTTCCACTTACTAAGATGGGGTCTTCCATGTTTTTTAGCGCTGACACGCTAAAAAGCCCACCAAAACCGCCAAGGTCTCCTATGACCTCGTCTCTATAAGTTGATTTTACGCACTCTTTGATTTTTTCTACAGCGCGCGCGCCTTCTTCAATGTCTACACCTGCGCTTTTATAGGTTATTTCTTGCTTGCTATCATGCGCTATTGCGTCTGTACCTGCGTTTTTACTTGCACCTGCATTCGCGTCTATATCAGCGCTTGCGCCTGCATTTGCGCAAGCGTAAGTTTTGGATTGCTCACTCATTATTTTTCCTCTAACTCATCTAAAAATATGGGCTTAGCGCCTTCAGAAAAAGAATTCTTTCCAAGCGCCTCAGGGATTGCTACACAATATCTCCCGCTAAAACATGCTGTGCAAAAGCCACAAGCTTCGCCTTGTGAGTCAGCGTGGTGTTCGCCATCAGCGCTGCCAGCAGCACTGATAGGGTGTGTACCATCATTTTGACTAGCAAACCCACCGTGGTGTTCGCCATTAAAAACCCCTTCAAGCGCATTGCCGCCTGCCGCAGTATGCGCCCCTTCAAGCTCGCTGCCAGTTACAACCGAATCAATAAGCCCAGCTAGACTGATGTATGCAAGAGAATCGGCGCCGATAAAGGAGCAAATCTCGTCCACATTTTTGTTTGCGGCGATGAGCTTGTCTTGCACCGCCATGTCGACGCCGTAAAAGCACGGCCACTTTACGGGCGGGCTCATAATTCGCACGTGCACCGCCGCGGCGCCGGCCTCGCGCAACATCAAAACCAGCTGCTTAAAGGTGTTGCCGCGCACAATGCTGTCGTCAATTACCACAATTCGCTTGCCTTGCAGCGCCGCCCGCATGGGGTTTAGTTTCAGGCGAATGCCCATGTTGCGCAGCTCCTGGGTCGGCTGGATAAAAGTGCGGCCCACGTAGCGGTTTTTTACGATGCCCTCCGCATAAGCAATGCCGCTTTGGCGCGAAAACCCAATGGCGCCAGGAATGCCACTATCAGGGACGCCAATGCACAAATCCGCAGCTACAGGGGCTTGCTTTGCGAGCGTTTTTCCCATCTCGACGCGGGAAGTGTAAAGCGTCTTTTTATCAAAAATGCTATCTGGTCTAGAAAAATAGACATGTTCAAACAGGCAAAATGCCTTATTTTTTTGGCGAACACCCTGCTCAGAGACCATGCCCTCTTGGCTAAAGCGCACAATTTCTCCAGGAGCGCAGTCGCGGACATATTCTGCGCCCACAATGTCTAGAGCGCAAGTCTCGCTTGCAACGCACCAACCTGCGTTATCGGGCAGTTTGCCAATGCAAAGCGGGCGGATGCCGTGCGGGTCTCTAAAGGCATAGAGCGCATCACGCGTGATGAGCGCCATGGCATAAGCGCCCTTGATAAGCTCCATGGTCTTTTTGATGCCTTGGCGTATGTGATGGGTCGCCTCTGTGTAATAACCAATGAGTTTAGCTGCGATTTCGCTGTCGGTGGCTGCTTTGTTGATGGCTTTTTTGGCGGCTGCTTTGCTTTTGGCGGCTGTCGCATTGCCAGCCCCAGCGCCCACCTGAGAATCTCCCCCAGCAGTCGCAACCGCGCCATCAGCGCCCGCCAGAGAATCAACCCCAGCGCCCCCCTGAAAAGGGATTTTCTTGCTATCAAGAACTTGGCGCATCTCGTTTGTGTTTACCAAGGTCCCGTTATGCGCAACGGCGGTAATCTCTTCTCCAATGCTTGACATGTGCGGATGCGTTGCATACCAACTGTCCGATGCGCCGCTGGTAGAATAGCGCACATGCCCCAAAGCCAAAAAGCCGCTAAGCGCTGCAAAGTCGTTTTCGCAAAACACTTGAGTTACTAGCCCCAAGTCCTTTTTTACCACGATTGTTTGACCGTCGCCCGCTGCAATACCAGCGGATTCTTGGCCTCTATGCTGCAAAGCTTGCAAAGCAAAATATGTCATCCTAGAAACATCTTTACCAGGAGCATAAATTCCAAAGATGCCACATTCTTCTTGCGGGGAGTCTGAGTAAGTATTAGCTTTTTGATTCATGAATTTGTTCTACCTTGCTAATAACATCGTTTAATTTGCCTAAATCTATTGGCTTAGTAAGGTAGTCATCTGCTGTAATGCCAAAATTGTTATCATCGCGACTGCTATATGTGCTAAGCAATATAACCGCAGGTGGATTATCGAGTTTCTTGAACGCGTCGACAAGCTGCGTGCTATTAGTAAGCGGCATATTGATGTCTATAAACAAAACATCTGCTCCATGAGTATTGAGTTTTTCAAGCGCCTCAATCATGTTAGCAGCTTCTGCGGCAACCTCAACACGTTTGGTTTCACCCAGCAAAAAAGTAAGCTCTGAGCGAGCAGGTGCTTCATCATCAACAACAATGGCTTTAAGCATTAGTTTCTCCTTACAAGCAAATAAGCAGCGCGTTTATTGTCTTTGAGAAATGATAACATAAAACAACACTCAAGCCACTTGCAAACTAATCAATATCTCAAAACTGCACGGATTTTTCTTCTTCACACAACTAATAATGACGAACACCACACGCGCTTTATGCATTTTCATGGCGAACACCACACGCGCTTT
>CAVEKR010000213.1:0-2758 GCA_963616365.1 Bacteroidaceae bacterium | reverse complement strand
GCAGGGCTTTTTTGGAGCGAGGACTGTTTGAGCAAGGAGCGTACCACCCTCACCCACTCAAAAGTTTCTAGCTACTATAAGTTCGACAAATCATTTTAGCTTTTAACACCACTGGGGTGTTCGCCATTATTATTGCCCCTATTTTTTGCTATGAGTTATTTGCGTTTGTCAATTCTACGGGCAATAAAGTTGCCGATGACTTGGAATAGCTGCACTAAGATAACGCACAAAATGACGGCGACTAACATGACGTCTCCTTGGAAGCGCTGGTATCCATAGCGGATAGCAATGTCTCCAAGGCCGCCTGCGCCAACAGTTCCTGCCATGGCAGAATAGCCAAACAGGGTAATAAAGGTAATAGACACACCTCTTACCAAAGACGGAATACTCTCTTTCAAGAAGACCTTCCAAATAATTTGCCAGGTAGAAGACCCAAAGCTTTGAGCTGCCTCTATAAGAGAAGAATCTATTTCTTCAAGGCTTTGCTCCACCATTCGAGCTGCAAAAGGGGCAGCCGTTACAATGAGCGGCACAATCGCTCCTGCAACGCCTAGAGATGTGCCCACTATAAAGCGGGTAAACGGGATTAGCGCCACAAGCAAAATGATAAAAGGAATGGATCTTCCTAAACTTACGATAAAGCCCAAAATTGAATGGGCAATCTTGCAAGGTTTAAGCCCGTTAGGTGCTGTAACAATAAGGGCTATGCCAAGCGGAATACCAATCACGTAGGCAAAAAAGGTAGAGATTAAACTCATTGCAAGGGTATCCACTGTTCCTTGTGCAAGGAGCGCTCCGTATTTTGTTAAAAATGCGCTTACAATGTCCATTTATTTGTCCCCCTTGTCTTGTGCGCTATCTTGGTTTTGGGCTGCGGTCTGCTGTGTGGTCGCTGCGGTTGCTGAGGTTTTTATACCTGTGCCCTGCTCTGAAGACGCGCCGCCTACAACTGCGCCGCCTGCGCCTTCTTTAGGCGCTGTAGCAACGCCACCCGAATCTGCGCCATAAGCTTTTTGAGCGTCATGGAGCGTGCGGAAGTTAAGGAGCTCTTTTGTTATCTCGCTTTGCGGGTGTTCAAAAACCTCTTTTGTACTCCCCATCTCTACAATGCAGCCATTATCCAAAACTGCCACCTTATTGCAAATATTTTGCGCCACTGCCAAAGAGTGCGTAATAACACACATGGTAAGCTTTCTTTCTTCGTTAATTTTTTTGAGCAGCTGCAAAATTGAAAAGGTAGTGCGTGTATCAAGTGCAGATGTTGCCTCGTCACAAAGCATGATTGAAGGGTCAGTAGCAAGAGCGCGTGCAATTGCCACGCGCTGCTGCTGACCACCAGAAAGCTGAGAAGGATAGGCTTGCGCTTTATCTGCAAGCCCTACCACCTCTAAAAGCTCCAATGCTCTTTTTTTGGCTTCTGCCTTGCTGACCTTATGAACCTCTAGCGGAAAAGCAATGTTTTGAGCAACGCTTCTTTGAGCAAAAAGGGCAAAGTTTTGAAACACCATGCCTATGTTTTCTCTAAGTTTGCGCAGTTGCTTCTCGCTACAAGCGCTAATGTCTTTTCCATCAATGATGACCTGACCACTATCTGGGCGCTCAAGCATATTTATGCAGCGTACCAATGTGGATTTGCCTGCACCACTTTGACCTATAACGCCAAAGACATCTCCCCGCTCAATGTGTAGACTTACGCCCTTTAGAGCGTGGTGTTCGCCACCTTTAATTTTATAAGTCTTATGTACATCTACTAGTTTAATCATAACCAAAAGTGTCCAACTCTTAAATAATTCTTTACGTAGCTCTTAAATAGTCCTTTAGTTTAAAACGTGCAACTCTTAGGCAGGTCTCAAGCGGCTCTTAAATAAATCTTTAGCTTAAAAACTCGCGACCCTTGTCTTGAATGACCTCTCAAGCAATCCTTCTAAACAAAGCCGCTTTTAAGCAACGCCTGACAAGCGACTATTAATAGCCCTCAAGCAAGTTTAGAATACTGCTACAACAGCACCGTCAAAGGTCTTATCGATATAGCTTTTTACATCATCAGAGGTAAGAGCCTTAGCAAGTGCTTGGATAGATTCTTTGTCCTCGTTGCCCTCTTTAACAACTAGCGCATTAGCATAAGTTTTTGCAGCCAAAGAAGTAGAGCTTTCCACTGCCAAAGCATCGCTTACCTTTAAGTTTGCGCCCAAGGCGTAGTTACCATTGATGCAAGCGATGTCTACATCTGCCAAAACGGTTGGGATGGTAGCAGACTCAAGCTCTTTAATCTGCAAGTTCTTTGGGTTTTCTTCGATGTCTGCAACAGTGGCCTTTATGCCAGCGTCAGTTTTGAGTTTAATAAGACCTTCTTGCTCAAGCAAAAGCAAAGCACGAGCCTCATTTGTGGTGTCATTAGGAACAGCCACAACAGCACCGTTGCTCAAATCTTTTAGCGATGAACTTTTACCAGCATATAGACCAAATGGCTCAAAGTGAACTTGCGTTACAGCAACCAAATGTGTGCCGTTTTCTTCATTAAAGGTCTCCAAATATGGCGTGTGTTGGAAGTAGTTAGCATCGACTTCTCCCTGCTCTGTAGCAGTGTTAGGCAATACATAGTCGCTGAACTCTTTAACCTCTAGAGTATAGCCTTCTTTTTCAAGTATAGGAGCTACAGCCTCTTGCAAAATTTGAGCGTGAGGAGAAGGAGAAGCTGCGACTGTAATCTTTTTGCTGTCGCTACTTGAGCTGGTTGTGGTGCTTGAGCTGTTTGAAC
>CAVEKR010000212.1:0-2766 GCA_963616365.1 Bacteroidaceae bacterium | reverse complement strand
TGTGTAGGTGTTGTATTCTGTGTCATTATTATAAGTGCTGCTTTTCTGTTGTTGTTTCAAATATAGCGCTTTCCGCCGTCATCGCGGGCGCTACCTGCATAAGCACTGCGCTCCCCGCCGCTCTTGTAAATCCCGCGCTCTCCGTCATGCAAGCGCCCCAAAAGGATCCCAAGGTTTAAGCTGTATAGGAACTTTATCATATGCCTTGCGCTCGGCTGAACTAAGATACTTCTTGTTCACCACAACTTGGTACACGTATTCGCTAAACCACTCATCAGACATGGAATCAAAGCCATCGCGACCATGATCTTTGCCCCAAGAGTTTTCAACCTTCCACAAAAGCGGGTTTTTCTTTTTATCAAAACGAACACCCTCAAAGACCATGGCATGTGTCATAAACGACTCACCATAATCAAGGCGCAGCTCTCTGCTAAATCCGTGTTCGACATCAAAACCAAAAAGCGAATCCACATCAATTGCAGCAATATCCATAATGCCCTTAGAAGCTAGATAGCTTTGGTCCACATCGCAGCCAAACCAAACAGGCTGACCGTCTTTGAGCTGGGCAATTGCGCACTCCTTTAGGCGCTCGATTGGCAAATTGAGGTGACGAACACCCCCTGCCTCGACCACATTGCCAAGCATCTCAACGCTATAACTTTGCATGAAAGGCTTGTCTTTTGTGGGCGCAGAAATCAAGCTGACATAGTCTTTTACCTGCGTGCGAAGCACCTTTTTAGCAAAACTTTGCGGGTCAAAATTGCCAGAAAGCACTACCTTGTCATCTTTAGAACGCAAAATCACATCAAAGTTTTTAGGCGGCATACCAAACGCCATAATAAGCATACGCTGGCAAAATAGCATGTAGGACTTTTTTATCTCACGCAAAATCTGCTTGTCTTGCGTTTGAACATATGCTTGGCGCAGCTCATAGGCGCATTTTCTTAAATAGCGGGTCAAATAAGCGCAAAGCTGGTCTGTGTTTTCTGAATTAGCAGTCTCTGGATAAGCATCTTTTGGAACAAGACCATACTTTTCTACCAAGGCAGCAAACATGTCCCACTGCCCGCCATCGCAAAGCGGGTCTGTGAGCAAAAAGTCAACCTCGCGCGAATGAAGCGGCTTATCAAGCGTAGCAATTACCTGCTCAAAAAACCAATTGCACTTTTCCAACTTATCAAAAAACAGCGGATAACTTTGCGAAAACTCAAAATTCTCAAGC
Organism: Bacteroidaceae bacterium; assembly: GCA_963616365.1. GTDB lineage: Bacteria > Actinomycetota > Coriobacteriia > Coriobacteriales > QAMH01 > CAVAWX01. The sequence goes on along the minus strand of CAVEKR010000212.1, from coordinate 1,544 downwards.
TTATAATTTGCAATAACCTGCTGCCTAAAACAATTAAGAGCTGCAAACATCCAACATCTGCCAGAGCGCTTTTGATCGCATCGCTCCCCTTGATTTAGGTCAATATCAAAATTTAGGGCATTGAGCGCTACTTTTTCAGGAACTATAGCAGCTTGACGAACACCACACGCGCTCATAGCGTTTTTGGCTACAGTGTTTGCTCTATCAGCTGAAAAATCCTCATTTGCTGTGTCAATCTCTTCAAAGCTAATAATCTCTTCTGGCAAGAATGTGCGCTGGGCTAGCTTTGAGTTGACCTTTGGGGTCTTTGGGTTTTTTGCACCCCTTTGCTTTTTGTCTTTTGACCTGCCCTCTTTGGCTTGGCTATCTTTGGCTGCGCCATCCTTTATCGCGCCGCTTTCAGTTGCGGCATCTTCGGCTTGGTTATTTTCAAGCTCTTTCTCTTCGAGCTCGTTTATATCTTCTGTGTCCTTAACGCGTCTGTTAATGCGCTTGTTTCTTAACATGTAAAAGCTCCTTTTGCTTTTTGAATTTGTGCGGCGTAATTCCATTGGTTTCTGCGTTGCGTGACCCCATCAATTTTTGCATGGCATGGGCTCCCATTTATTTAGCATGGCGTACCCTTCCGCCGATTTGGTACAGCTATCAATACGCGCTACTTGCTACACGGGTGTTCGTCCACATAAACGCCGCCACTATACGGGTGTTCGCCCACATAAGCGCCACCACTAGACGGGTGTTCGCCAACATAAGCGCCGCTACACACGGGGGGCACGCCATCCAAACCTTTTTACGAAAGAATAAACATCGCAGCAAAGGCTACGGCCGCAATCCACATAAGGGGTTTGATCTTTGTAATTTTGCCGCGAGCAATCATGCAAACCACATAGCTGATAAAGCCAAGACCAATACCAGATGTAATGGAATAAGTCATAGGAATTGCAAAAATGGTAAGGAATGCTGGGAAGGCGTTTTCGACATTGTGCCAGTCGATGTTTACTACATCGCTCATCATCAAGTATCCAACAACGACCAAAGCACCGCAGGTAGCAGAGCTAGAAACCATGCCGATGATTGGGCTTAAGAAAGCAAAGATGATAAATGCAATAGCAACAATTATGTTAGAAAAGCCAGTGCGAGCACCACTAGCAGCACCAGAAGCGCTTTCTACATAAGTGGTGATTGAAGATGCACCCAAAAATCCACCAACAGCTGCTGATGCAGAGTCGATTGTCAAAATTTTGCCAATGTCTTCTACGTTGCCTTCTTTGTCTACGAATTTGCCCTGTTCAGCCACTGCAAAAGCAGAGCCCATAGTATCAAAAAAGTCGCTCATCAACAAAGAGAAAGCAAATAGCAAAAGCGCTGGTTGCAAAAATACTTGAGCAATAGCTATGCCGCTACCATCAGGGAGCTGCTGAAAAGGAGCTGCAAAAGTAGAAAAGTCAAGACCAAAGTTCCAATCCGTTGGCATTGGGGTAACACCCAGCGGAATACCTGCAATAGTTGCAACAATGATAGAAATCAAAAGAGCACCACGAATA
>CAVEKR010000211.1:854-2768 GCA_963616365.1 Bacteroidaceae bacterium | reverse complement strand
GGAGCACGCCTTATTATGGTCCAGGCCACTTTGATTTTGGAGAAAGCTTTAGTAGCGCCTTTGGTGCTGCTATTGCCGCAACAAACGATTCTTCTGCCACAGGAGCTGGTGGAGGGTTCTCTGGCGGCGGCGGAGGCGGCTTTGGCGGCGGAGGCGGCGGCTTTGCCCGCTAAATCCCTGCTAGAACCCGCTAGAGCCCAGCTCTAGAGCTCGCTATCTGCTTAAGCTCGCTACTTGCTAGACCCGCCAAAAGCTCGATTAAAGCCCGCTAAAGCTTATAAGCCCGCTAGCGTTCACTTAAAAGAAAAGGCGCACCCGTAATTTGGGTTTGCGCCTTTTTTGTTTTAGCTAAAAGCCACTGTGGTGTTCGCCATAAAAGGCGCTTGCCATAAAAGCACCCATGGGGGCACGTCATAAAAATGGCGAACACCACACCCGTTTGTTCAACCAGCTTAACTAGCTTGCATTTTATCAATCTCTGCGCGACTAAATACAGGACCATCAAGGCAGATAAAGTGGCTGCCCACATTGCACCTGCCGCATTTTCCGACGCCGCACTTCATGCGCATTTCGAGCGTTGTAACAATTTGCTCAGGGGTAAAGCCCATCTTTAGCAGCTGTTCAGAGCAGGTTCTATAAAGGGAAGGCCCGCCGCATAAAACAGCAACGCTATTATCTGTTACTTTAAGCGGCAACGTTTCCATAAAAGGAGCCGTGTAGCCTTCTGGCACATCTGTGTGAACGCCGTCGGAGTGATAGACGCTTACATACACATTCATGTCATCGACCTTTGGCCAATTTTCAAACAGGTCCTCGCGACACACGAGGTCAGCATAGGTGGATGCCGAATATACAAAGTCAATGTGACCATAATCTGCGCGGTGGTTTATGCACCACAGCGCAAAGGAGCGAACAGGCGGCATTCCAATGCCTCCGCCCACAAATAGCATGTCGCGCCCCTTGCAGGACTCATAAGGAAACCAATTGCCGTATGGGCCGCGCAAGCCGACCTGCGCGCCGACCTCGCAAGAATGCAGGCACTCTGTCACGCGACCAACTTTTTTGACAGTAAACTCTAGATAGTCATCTCCTGTGCCAGAGATACAAAACATGGATTCGCCTTCAGAAATAAAGCTAAACATGCCAAGCTGACCAGGCTTTGAATCAAAGGGCTTTTTGCCATCTAGCGTTTGTAGGCGGAAAGTCTTTACGTCTTTTGTTTCTTGCACAATCGAGGCAATTTTGCATACTTGCGGAATAAAAGGCTCGCCGCCATGAGCGCAGCCATGTTCAATAATAATAGGTTCAGACATGCTCGACTCCTTAGCTAAGCTCGTTGTTTGCTCGGACGCGTGGGCTGCTTGTCCAGTCATGCAGGGCGTTTGCTTGCTCGCGTGCGTTACTTGCTTGCTCGCGTGCGGTTTTAATATATTTAGGCATGAGATAACTCCTTAGCTAAGCTCGTTGACTTTATCAATCAAAACGGTAATATCAAGACCAACAGGGCATTTTTCAATACATCTGCCGCAGCCTACGCAAAGTTTTTTACCATAGCGCTGCTCAAACCATGCAAGTTTGTGCATAAAGCGGTTTTTGACCCTGTCGCGCTTTGTCGGGCGAGGGTTATGACCTCCTGCCATTTGAGTGTATTCAGAAAACATGCAAGAGTCCCAGCACCTAAAACGCACGCCTTCTTTGTTGCGATTTTCCTGCTCGATATCAAAACAATAGCAGGTCGGGCACAAGAAAGTGCAAGTCCCGCAATTAAGACACTTAATGCTTAGAGCATCCCAAAGTTCGTCACTATTTTCTAGCGCACTTATTTTAGACTCGATATCTTGCGCGTCAACTTTTATGCTGCAGGTAGGGGTGTCTGCGCTGCTGTTATTTATGTTGGTCGCCCCGTTAGTGCCT
>CAVEKR010000211.1:0-844 GCA_963616365.1 Bacteroidaceae bacterium | reverse complement strand
TGCGGCGTTGTTTTCTTCTGCGCTTGTATTTTCCGTATTGGCGAACGCCCCACTAGCAGTACCTTCTTCACAAAGGCTAGCCCAATCAGCTTCAAAGAGCTCTTTGCCTTTATCTGTTTGACAGATAACCTCGTAGTAGTCGCTCTTATCATAAAGCATTATATCTGCAGATGGAGCATCTTGTGGGCTGTTTCCCATAGAATCGCAAAAGCAAGTTTGCGCACAGCTGTTGCAAGCAATGCACACGCAGGTAAGCTTCTCGCGCTTTGCCTCGTAGTATTCGTCCACATAACCCTTGGTAAAAAAGACATCATCTAGGCAATCAAGACTTCTCATGTCACATGGTCTAATGCCAAAAATAATTTGTGCTTGAGAATCAATGATGGGGCTAATAAACATATCACCCTGCGAATTTTGCCCATAGCGATACATTTTTTCTGCTTGAGGAAAAAGCAAATCTTTTGGCGGAAAAAGACTGTTTTGCGCGTCAAGCGCTAGGTTTGGGCTGGCTTGTGCGTTGTTTGCTGCGCCGCTTTTTGCAGCGCCGTTTGCGCTGACTTGCGCATTGCCGCTAGCGCCGCCTTGCGCAGCGCCGCATGCGCCATCGCCAAAAGGAGCAAACTTTATTTGCCCATCAATATCTTGGGGGACAAAAACAGAAGCGCTTTTTTGCAAGGCACAAAGCAGCTCGTTTAATTTTTCTTTTTTTAGTATTGTCATAGCTGCTCTCCTTACATAAACTCTTCTTTATCGTCCAAGTCATAATGGTCAAGACAATCCTCGTTTTGGCAATTCATGCCACTTTCGTATTGACCAAAAAGCTCGTTCATATCTTTAACAAGCT
>CAVEKR010000210.1:2313-2774 GCA_963616365.1 Bacteroidaceae bacterium | reverse complement strand
AAAACGGCGACCAATAATGCTCCATCGAACTCAAATTTGCCTCGTCCAAAAGAAAAATATACGGAACTTTTACTAAGTCAGAGCCCTTTGAAGCGGAATCTTTTAAAGCAGAACCTTTTGCAGTAGAAGCCTTTGATTTAGAACGCTTCGAGTTAGAGTTTTTTGAATCTGTGTTATGGCGAACACCACGCGCGCTTTGCAAGTCATGACCTCCCAAACTGCAAGATTCTAGTGCCTCTCTATTAAGCATCTCAAAGGCATCAAATGCCGCGGAGCGTTCAAGGTTGCTGGTAAACGGATTGTAGTAGCCGATAAAGTCTTTGTAAGAAGTCCAGCCTTTTTCGACAGAAATCTCTGAAAAACGAGGGTTGAGTTTGTTTTTCAAGCCAAGGACGCTAGCCAAAATGGAGGCAAGCGAGGTTTTGCCTGTACCAGGAAGCCCAGCAAAGGTTGTGATGTAT
>CAVEKR010000210.1:0-2234 GCA_963616365.1 Bacteroidaceae bacterium | reverse complement strand
GATGTATCCTTGAATAAGGCATATAAACATGTTAGCAACCTGATTGTATTCAAAGTCGCGACCTGCGCTTTTTATGCCATCGCAAAGTACATTAATCACTTGTCTTTTATCAAGAGATGATTCATCACTTCTTATGGCAAGCGCGCTGGTGTGGTGTTCGCCATCCAAATCTGCTTTACTATCTGACTTTGAATCAACTGCAGAAACAATTTGTTTGAGCAGCTCGCTTTCAAGAACTTTTTTCGAGACGGCTATGTCATCAGACATTTCTTCTATCGTTTTGTGAATTTGGCGCTGGATTAAGACCTCGTCTTTTTCAAGCTTGCTTATCTCGTCTTCTAGCTGCTGCTTTTCATCTGAATAAAGCTCGATTTGCTTTTGAATTTGCTTGGCTTCCTTGCGCTTTTCTTTTGTCTCTTCTTCAATTTCTGCCAAAAGCTCCTTCTTCTTTTTGTCAGCTTTATTCTCGTATGTCTTGACCTCGGCTTTAACCTTGTCAAGCTGCTTTTTTGCTGCAATTTCTTCAGCGAGGTACTTTGCCTTTTTCTGCTCTACGCCCTCTTTGATTTTTTTCATGCTCTATAACTTTGTTGTAAAAGTCCCCAAAGTTTTCGTCCTTAAAAACAAATTCGGCAAGCTGCGATGCATCTGCGTCGATGATCTTTTCCTTTTTTGCAGACTCTGAGAGGTTTTGCCAACTGTCAAAATTTTCGACAACAGATAGTATTTTAGCTTTTCTTGTAGGCGTAAGCGTTGCCTCTTGACATTCCGAAAGACCGCGCTTGAGCGCCTGCACTTTTTTCTTTGAAAAGTCAATTTCTGTTGAAGATTTAGCAACTCGACCAATAATGTCGATGACGTCTTTGTTTGGAATCCAGTCAAAGACTTTTTCTGCGGGTTTGGGCTTGCTTGCGGATTTTGAGCTGTCTGCGGCGGATTTAGACTTGCTTGCGGCGGACTTGCTTGTGGTGGACCCTTTCGCAGTGGGCTTTGAGCTGTTTGCGGCGGATTCTATTGCGGCATAAAGCTTTTTTTCAAACTCTTCTGCATCAATAAAGTGAGCAGTGATGTTGCCTCTGTCATTTACGATGTTAATCAGGAAGTCAAACGAACTTTCGTCAAAACCTGCAACGTAAAAGTCGTAAGAATTTGAACCAGAGATTTTTATCTCTCCATTGTCTTCGATCTTGTATTCAAAAGGCCCATAAAAACTTTTCTTATCGTTTTCAATTTGACTTACTAAAATGAATTTTGTTTGGGGGATAGATTGATCCTCAAACATATGGATAGTAGCAGAGTTTACTTTAGAAAAATCTATGCTGGTTTCTTGGATGTCAAGAACTTGCATCATTGCAGATGAAAGCCTGTGGTCTCTGAGCGCAGTAAGCTCTACAGCCGTGTCTTTTCCATTGTAGGTAGGGTCATATAGGCTGATATAGCGAGAATTATCAACATAGTCATATCTGTCGTTATATTCGCCGTAATTTTCGTTTATTTGAGGTTGTGTGTTGACCTTCATTATGACAATATCGTCAAAGTCTTCCCTCATTTCATAAGAAGTCGTCCCCTTAATAATTAGTGGAAGATATCCATCGTCTTGAAATGTCGTATTTTCCAGATAGCTTAGCTGATTATGTTCAAGACAAAGCCGCGGATAAGGAAAACAGCGAGCCCCAAAAGGAGGGCGCAAATAAGCCAGCAGCGGCTTTTCGATACACGAATCGAGTTCGTTTATCCTTGATTTTGAAAGATTAAGTCCCATAACAAGAATCTCCTTTGTCTCTAAAACATTGGGGTCAGACTTGAGCACTCAGCTATGGTTTAGCGCGCTCAATTGACCATCTGTGGCAAGTGCGTTTAATCATGTTTAGTTGTGTCTAAGTGCCTCTACTCATGCCTAGCACGATGCTTTAAATCATGCCCAACACGAAGAAACATTTTAAAGTAGAAATTTATGTCTGTCAATGAACTTCAGGCAAGCGCTCCCATCCGCAATCTACCCACAGTATGTCCGCAGAAACCCTACCATTATGCAGGCAAAACACTGGGGTCAGACCTGAGTGCTCAGAGCCAGACTTGAGACCTGAGTGTTCAGAGCCGCTCGCCGCTTATGCACTGGGGTCAGACCTGAATGCACAGGACCTGCAAGCTGCATAAAGCACTGGGGTCAGACCTGAGTGCTCAATGATGGCGAACACCACGCGAGCAGTAAAAGCACTGGGGTCAGACTTGAG
>CAVEKR010000209.1:0-2813 GCA_963616365.1 Bacteroidaceae bacterium | reverse complement strand
GGCAAAAATGTTAAATATTGCTAGTCTAGAAAGCGAAGACCTAGAGGATGTTATTAAAGCAACTGCTTCTAAAACAGGTCTTCAACCTGCAATTATCGAAAAGGATCTTTGGGTTTGTTATATCCTTGATTATTTATTTTGTCGCAGCGAATTTAAAGATTCCATTATATTTAAAGGTGGTACGAGTCTTTCTAAGGCTTTTGGGCTAATTCAGCGTTTTTCTGAAGACATCGATCTGATTTTAGATTGGCGATTGCTGGGATATGGGCTTAACGAGCCTTGGGAAAAACGCAGTAACACTAAGCAGGAAAAGTTTAGATTTGATACTGTCGAGCGCACAAATAATTATTTAGCCAAGACCTTTGCTCCTACTATTAAAAATGAGATCTCTCAAGAAATAAAAAAGGATGCAAATATTTATGTTGGCGATGAACAAGAAAGCGTGCTTTTTGCATATCCTAAGCTCTTTACATCAACAGCAACTCTTGATGTAATAAAGCTTGAAATAGGTCCTATGGCTGCTTGGTCGCCATCAATGCCAGCAAAAATCTCTCCTTTTGTCTTTGAATCATTTCCAGATGTATTTTCTAGCGCAACGACCACAGTAAAAACGGTGTGCCCTGAGCGTACGTTTTGGGAAAAAGCAACAATTTTGCATCAAGAGGCAAATAGAAATCAAGCAAAGGCAATGCCGCGCCGTTATTCGCGCCATTACTATGATTTATATCGCTTGGGGCATTCGTTTGTACTAGAAAATGCCTTGGCATCTTTTGACCTGCTTGAGCGTGTTGTTGCTTTTAAAGAAAAGTTTTATCGAACGCCCTGGGCAAAGCTTGCCGAGGCTAAGCCTGGGTCTTTAAAGCTAGTACCGCCTGAGTTTCGCATTGAACAGCTTAAAAAAGATTATGAAAACATGCGACCCATGCTTTTTGGCGAATACCCATCTTGTAGCGAAATTATTGCCTACATGCATGAATTGGAGTGCATAATCAACGATAGTGCGGGCACGGAATAGCGCGGCTGCAGAATGGCGCTGGCGCAAAGTAGTGTGGGCGCAGAATAACATGTGCGCGGGGTAGTGCGTGTGCAAAAAATAGCGCGGGCGTAAAATGGTGCGAATATATATGGAGCGGGCGTAGTCTTTTGTGCAATTTTTTGCTAGACTGCGCTCATTTATGTTGGCGAACACCTTGTTGCTTATTATGTTGGCGAACACCTTGCCGCTTGCTGCTTATTATGTTGACGAACGCTTTGTTGAGTTTTAGAGCTTTTTATCGCGTTTGCGCGTTTAGCGTAGGCGCGATTTTTTTTGTGCCATTTTATTGCGAACACTTTGCTAGCTTTTGGCGGAACAAAGGTGTCAGACCCCGTTGTGCTGACGCGCGTTGCGCGGAACAATGGTGTCAGACCCCAATATTTTTGCAGAATCAATAAAATTCATGTAGAATAATAATATACGTACGCTGCCTGTTTTCAAGAGCTGCGTGCCAAGCCGCGCGCTAGCAACACGTCAAGATGCGCCCAATCGCGCGCCGCGCCAAAACGCAAACTGAGCCGTGCTCTGCCTCAAGCACATTACGCCGCGCCCAACCGCGCACTACGTTATACCAAATCGCGCGCTGCGCTCAAACGCAAACCGCTGCGCGCCCAACCGCATCTAACCACACAAAAAGGCAACTACTATGAACTTAACATTCAAAGGATTTTTGCGAACGTATTGTCACGAACTAACAGGGCTTGACACTGACAACCTGAAAAAGCTGTGCTCCGCTGTTACCTCGACTGCGCCCGCAGCGGCAGAGGCTGTAATGGTATTTGCTGCTGTGCAGGGTAAAGAGCAGTACCTTGCAAAGATTTCTTGCGGAACTCCCGTTTGCGAGCAATACCGCGCGATGGCAACTAAGCTGCATAAATGCAAAGACATAAAGCAGTATCTAGCGGGCAAAAATGCTCCAATCCGATATCAAAAAGTGCTGGATGCATACCATGGGCAGAAGTTTTCGATAGATGCAGACAGGCGAATTATCGCTTTGATGCGAGACAAAACCTTGAGCGCGCTGTCGGCGTCAAAGACGACCGTTTATGCCGTCTGCAAGGCGCTTGACCTCAACAAAGGCAACATCTACGCCTATTTGCACAAAGGAGACACGTCAAAAGTCAGCAAGAAAACCGCTTGCCGCATTATGACCTACGTGCAGCAATGCGCCGCCACATGCAATTTTACATGCGGTGCAGCTTCCAACGTCGCTGCTAATAATGCAGCCTGCAACGCTGCTGCGCCTAAGAACATTGGCTAGAGATTGGCGAACACCTTGTTGCTTGTAGCTTTTTATACTGGTGAACATCTTGCTGTTTGCCGCTTTTCATGTTGACGAACACCCCACTAGTTTCTGACGGAGCAAAAGTGTCAGACCTCGTTGTGCCGACGCGCGTTGCGCGGAACAATGGTGTCAGGCCTCTTTGTTCTTGCAGGTAGAAATGCTAGGAGCAAAGGTGTCAGACCTTTAGATTCCAGCCCTCAAATTTCTAGCCTTCTTGCAATTTGGCTTAAAGCGACCGTGGTGTTCGCCATTATTTTGATTTGCGATTGGCGCGTGGTGGTACGTAATGCTACCAGCGGGGGTGGTGCGAGTTGTTGCATTTATAACTTTATAATGCTACAATTGCAACACGAAAGCACCCAGCAGGCATGAAACCATAAGAATACTTAATAAGCATGAAAGCGCCCAACAGGCAAGAAAGCATAAGGGCACTTAACAAGCATGAAAGCATTAGACGCACTGAACATAATTAACGACGTTAGCGCCTCGCAA
>CAVEKR010000208.1:0-2817 GCA_963616365.1 Bacteroidaceae bacterium | reverse complement strand
AAATACTTATACTGGCTTATACGAAATCTTGTCTAGAACAAACATCTGACGCAACCACAAACATTTGGCGTAGACGCTTAGCACAGACGTGTGGCACAAGCACTCTCAATGTAAGCAACTAGCACAAGCATTTAACGTGGGCACAAGCCCCGATAACCTCTGGCAACCCCTAGACAAGACCCCTAAATAACCTTAAAGTTTAATGAAAAACAGGAATCATAAGCCACAAGGCAAAAAGCACTATGCAAACACATAAAGCAAAGCAAACAGCAGAGCCCGTGCGGCATGTAATAGATGCATGATGTTGGGTATCAAGCTTTTCTTCTGCTGCTGCCCAAAGGCGCAAACCGCTTGCATATAGCGCGCCAATAGAACCTGCAATTGCAATTGCTACTACCAAAACTGTTACAAAGTTTATAAGTTCTTGAATCATTTTTTCTTCCTTTATAAGTTTCTCTTAACTTTACTTAACTTACTACTTTTAAGCTGCGGTGTTCTTTAATTTATATGTTCTAAAACCGCCACGGGTGTTCGCCAAAAAGATTATTAAGAAGATGTCGAACACCACACTAGTCGCCCGCAAACACACACCCACTTTACGCTGCTTGAGCACCTGTTCCTGCGCCTGCAGAAGGAGTATTTCTTTTGTTTATAGCAACCGTCGAAGCATCGTTGACGTTTTTAGAGCTAACTGGGTTGCGGCGCGATAAGTGCAAGATAATTCCTGCAATAATAAGCGCGATTACTGCAACGGCAAAGGTCCCCCAAATGCCTGTTATTGCCAGCGCGCACGCTGCAGCTCCAAGCAGCCCTGCCGCGGGAAACGTTACAAGCCAAGCAATAAACATGCGAATGGCAACTTTCCAGTTGACCTTTGACTTTCTGCCCAAGCCTGTGCCAATGATGGAGCCAGAGCAAACTTGCGTGGTAGATAGCGCAAATCCAAGATGAGAAGAAGCCAAAATAGTTGTGGCAGAAGCTGCTTCTGCAGCAAAACCTTGGGGGGTATTAATCTCTGTTAGCCCCTTGCCAAGTGTGCGAATTACACGCCAGCCGCCAGAATATGTTCCAAGAGCAATAGCTAAACCGCAAATTGCAACAACCCACAGCTGAGGGCCTGTGCCAGATGCTTGCAAACCAGAAGCAATCAAAGTAAGCGTGATTATACCCATGGTTTTTTGAGCATCGTTTGTTCCGTGAGAGAGCGCTACAAGACAAGCAGTAATAGTTTGACCATGTTTAAAACCGCGCTCTACCAGCTTTTCATCCATGCCAGACACTATTTTATAGATTATTTTTACGGCTGCATAAGAGGCAAGACATGCCACGACAGGAGAAACAAGTGCAGGGATTAAAACTTTGCCTGCAACGGCGCCAAAGTTTACGCCTTGCACACCAGCGCCAACGATTACAGCCCCAACAAGACCGCCAAAAAGCGCGTGCGAAGAACTTGAAGGAAGCCCAACAAGCCAAGTAATCAAATTCCAGATAATCGCGCCAACAAGACCTGCAAAAATAAATTCTGCACCGATGGTTACTTGCTGCTCGTTAATAAGACCGCCAGAAATTGTTTTTGCTACTTCAGTTGACAAAAATGCACCCACTAAATTGAGGGTGCCAGCAGCAATAACGGCAGTCTTTGGCTTGAGCGCGCCAGTTGCTATGGATGTTGCCATCGCATTTGCGGTGTCGTGAAAACCATTGGTAAAATCAAAAATCAGAGCAGTACCAATGACCATTGCAACGATGATGACAGTAATGGGATCCATGTCTTTTTCATCCTATCTTTTGAAGCCTAATAAACCTAAGTCACAGCGTTAGACGTAATGCCTTAAATTTTTTGCGTTGCCTTTTGTTTAATAAGGAACGCTTTAATGGCGAACACCACAGTGCAATGCAAAAAATGGGTTGGGTAAAACGCCTAAATATAGGATAGAAAATCCATGTTGAAAAAATGCGACCCCAATGTAAACTAAATGTAAACTCAAAAATTCGACAATTTCACCACATGACGATTGATGCCAAGTTCTTCTGGACTAAAACCTAAAGCTAGACCCACTAGCTGCGGAAGATGCAAAATTGGAATGGAAATATCGCCGTCAAAGTATTTTTGAAAATCTGGCTGGTAGGCATCTAGTGCAAAGTGGCATAAAGGACATGGAGTTACTATGCAATTTGCTCCACATTTACGTGCGGAATAGCATGTGGAAGCATTTGCCAGCTTAGCCTCGTGTTCGGCAGGATAAATTGAATGAAACCCACAACAAGCAAGCGATTTTTCAAAGTCGGCATTTCTAGCCCCAAGCGCTTCTGCCAAATCTTGCATTGAATGGGGGTTTTGCATGTCTTCAAAATCCATAATTTCTGGCGGCATTAAAATATGGCATCCATAAAAATTGGCAACACATAGGTTATGCAGGGGGTTTTTAACGTGTTTTCTAAGATTTTTAAGACCATAATCTTTAATGAGTGCCCATAAATAATGAGTAACTTCTGCATTACCCTTATACTCAAGACCAATTTCTGCTAAAGCATTATTAACCTCCGCTTTTAGAACCTCATTTGAATCAAGACGCTGCTTTGTCTGGCGCAAAACCAAGGTACAAGTATTGCAAACAGTCATTATTTGAGAAAAGCCCTGCTTTTCTGCCAAAGCCAAATTGCGCGCATTTGTAAGCAGCGTGAAAAAATCGTCCACATCTTGTGCCTGCGTTGCTCCACAACAAGTCCAACCATTGATTTCTGTCAATTTAATGCCAAGTTCTTTGCATGTAAGCTCTGTTGAAGTTTTAAGTTCAGATGCTGCTCCTTCAAGGG
>CAVEKR010000207.1:0-2819 GCA_963616365.1 Bacteroidaceae bacterium | reverse complement strand
ACGGTCAGGACTTGGCGCAAAAGGCAAAAGCAACATTCCTGTTTTTAAGGTCAAAACATCTATGACCTCGATAGTTATATATACTGCTGCCACCAAATAACAATACTTGACTAGGATGTTTCTCCATTTTGGAACAAAACATGCCACAATCATGGCAACAATATATAAAACAAGAGAAACAATCAAAAAAAGTGGATACCATGACTCAACATAGCCTTCTGGGTATACATTTGGCAAGCCTAAGGTCATTCCATAGGCAATCATGATAAAAGGTATTGGAAGAAGCATCTTCATAAACTCACGAAAAGTAGTGAGCTGCTTTTGAATAACGCGCCTTGTTGGAGGTTTTATTCCTTCTACAGATTCTGATGATGGTGCGCTCTTTGCTGCGGCTTGCTGCGCTGCTGTGTTAGCTGCTTGTGGCTGCGCTGCTGCAGCTGCTTGTGAGTCTGCTGCTACAGCGACTTGCGGCTCCGCTGCTACAGCGGTTTGTTGCTCCGCTGCTGCAGGAGCTTTTTTATTAGTTTCTTTCACGCAATAATCCTCTTTGTCTCTTGTTTAGTGTCTCTTATGTTGCCTTCTATAACAGGGCTCTAGCGATGCTTTTTTGTGTTGAGCGCTTCTTTTACCCTTTTTGCACCCGAACTATTATAGGACGCAACTTTTTATTGGAACACGTCTAATAAGGGAATTATACACTTAAATGCAAAACATTTGCACGAAAATTTTTCAGAAAAAATGCGGGGCACATAAATGCCTACACATATAAGCCATGTGTTTGCCAATAAGGGGGCGCGCCATAAAAGGAGGGCACAGCAAACAGGGTGTTCGTCATTAAAAACTTGCAAGCTAAAGCGCTTATCAAAAAAAAAGAAAGCCCCGCAAGCCAAGTACATATATGCACTATAACTGCGGAGCTTTAAAACTTTGAAGTAAAAGTGGAACTATTGTTTTACTACATTGCTTGCTTGTTCTTTGCCATTGGAACCTTCTGTAATGTCAAAGCTTACGTGATCTCCATCTTCAAGTGTTTTGAAACCCTCCATTTGAATCTCAGAAAAATGAACAAAGAGGTCATCTCCGTCTTCGCGGGAGATAAAGCCATAACCTTTGTCTGGGTTAAACCATTTAACAGTGCCTTCAGCCATTTGCATGCGCCTTTCTTTATTGCCTGTCTTTTGTAAAATAGGCATTCGAACTAAAGTTTTTTGAGCATATCTCTATGCTTAAAAATATAAACGATTGTTACAGATATTGTTACAAATATTTGTAACAATCTAAGTGTAGCTGAATTTCGTTGACATGTGCTCAAAAAAGTAAAAAATATTTTGCGCAGTTTATAAGAATTGCCCAAAACAGTTTCTAAATGAAGTATGGATTTTCAAGAAATGAGAAATAGTCAAGTTTCTTGTGCCCATAATTGGTACAATTAAGTGCTGTGCCCTCGTAGCTCAGGGGATAGAGCATCGGTTTCCTAAACCGAGTGTCGGCGGTTCAATTCCGTCCGGGGGCACCAGTTGCAAACACCTATTTTTGCTGGTAAAACCCCTTTAGGGGGGCGCCATAATATTTGTTAAGGCGCCTTTAAGGGGGCGCGCCATAAAGCTTATTGGGGCGCGCACTGATTAGGCGTTCTCTAATATTAGGCTAGCAACTAGGGTGTTCGCCATAAAATGGTAAAACGCCTTTAGGGTGTTCGCCATAATATTTGTTAAGGCGCTCACTGACACTAAGCTGATATTTAGGGTGGCGCGCCAAAAAACTTACTGGGGCGTTCACTTGTTCACCAACAGTCAAGGGGGCGCGCCAAAAAAAATGCAAACAAAGATGGCTTTTAGTAGCTTTTAGCTCATGAAAGGAAACGAAAAATGCCACAAGCTAATGCAAACAAGAATCAAGAACACACTAGCAAGCTGCGCGAAGAGATGGCTCAGCTCAGGGCTGGACGTGCTGAGACAGCCAAAAAGCACATTGCTACGATGAAGATTGTTTTTGCAGATAAGATTAAGGAATCCATCGATAATGCAACGGTTTATAAAGAAGGAGAGGCTAGAAAGCTTGAGATTGGCAAGCCTCGCTTTGAAAAAACCGCTGCTCACACTGTGCATCAGAGCTCTGTCGAGGCGCTCATGTCAATTGATGGAGAAAAAATAGCAGTTCTTGACTTTGCTAGCTTTACCAACCCAGGCGGCGGTTATGAGCGCGGCGTTTTGGCTCAAGAAGAGGCGCTTTGCTCAGAAAGCAACCTCTACCCCATCTTGGATGGATGCCGCAAGATTTTCTACGACGATAACAAATCCATGCGTCGCGGCGGTTTATACACTGATAAAAGCATGTATGTACCTGGTGTTGTTTTTGGCGAGGGCAATAATTTGAAGGAGGCTGGCGTTATTGTTTGCGCAGCTCCTAATAAGCGCCAAGCGCTTGAGAATGGTCGCGATGAGATTGAAATAGAGCATGACCTTGCTAGACGCGTTGAGGCTGTTATGCGCATTGCCGCTGTTCAAGGCGTTGATTCTTTGGTTTTAGGTGCTTTTGGTTGTGGCGTGTTTAGAAACGACCCAGAATATGTGGTAAAACTGTTCAAAACTTGGCTTGACGAACACGATGGTGTGTTTGAAAAGGTCGTTTTTGCCATTCCTGGTGGTGCTAACTTCAAGATCTTTAGCGATGTGTTTCCAGAGGCTCAAAGAGAAAAGCCTGCTGATAAGAGCCTTCAGTCCAATAATAATGATGAACACGATGAGTCGCAAGAAAACAATGACTGGCAAAAATATGCCAGTTCAGGTCCTTCTGCAGATGAGGATGATACAGATAAT
>CAVEKR010000206.1:0-2835 GCA_963616365.1 Bacteroidaceae bacterium | reverse complement strand
GCTGATTCTGTTAACAGCAATGCCAGCAACCCTACCAGTGTGTTCGTCAATAACAATGATAGCAACCCTACCAGTGTGTTCGCCAACAAAAATGGCAAACAGATTAGTGGTTATGCCTTTATTGACAAAAACGGCACTCTGACCTTGTGTTTTGGTGATGAAAAAATAGCACTTTGCAACAGGGGCGACATGCAGCTTCAAGGAGCGCACAATATGGAAAACGCTCTTTGTGCAGCTGTTGCCGCTTATAAACAGGGGTGTAGGCCGCAAGACATTGCAAGGGCTTTGCAAAAGTTTTGCGCTTTGCCGCACCGCATTGAATTTTGCGGGAGTTGTTCTTTTAAAACAGGCAATACGCTGGGCTTTTATGATGATTCTAAGGCCACCAATGTGGATGCGTCGATTAAGGCTCTTGGGGCGTTTCCTGAACAAAGGATTATTTTGCTTGCGGGCGGTCGTGATAAAAATAGTTCGCTTGATAATCTTGTTAAGGCAGCTAAAGATAGTTGTCTTAGCGTTGTTTGCTATGGAGAAGCTAGAGACAGGTTTGCAGATGCTTTTTTGAGTTCAGGTATTACTTGCAAAAAATGCGACAATTTAGCTGCGGCTTTTGAATGTGCTTGTAAGCTTGCAAGTGAGTTTTGCGGTGCTGAAAATGAAGATGACGACGCTGCGCGTGATAAAAGTAGCGCATTCTGTGCAGCAAGCGACAAATCCTGCGGCACAAAAAGCGAATGTGTTATTTTGCTCTCTCCAGCATGTGCTTCTTTTGATGAATTTAGTGGCTTTGAGCAGCGCGGAGATGCTTTTAAGGCAATGGCAGATAAATTTATTTCTGAGATAAAAAATCAGTAGAAGAGTATTCTGATATGGGATTTTTTTCTAGAAAACAAAAAAGGAGCACAGAAGAAAATTTTGCTGCAGACCGCACAGGTGGTGCAGATTATGCAGGTAACGCAAGCCGCGCAGGCAGCGCAGGCAGTCGCAGCGCAAGCGGTTCTGCCAATTCAAGCCGCACAGCCAAAACCCGCGCAACTCGCACAGCCAAAAACGCCGCAGACAGAACAGCCAAAACCAAAGCAACCAAAGCATCCAAAGCAGAACCCAGCAAAAAATCAAAGGTCGGCATATTACAAAAAACACCTGCCCAAATAATGATGCCAAGGCTATTGCTCATTGCATCTGTCGTCATTTTAGCTGCTATTGGTCTTGTTATGGTTTATTCTGCATCTTCAGTAAGAGCATATACAGAAACTGGAAATCCATCTTTTTACGTTGTTCGCCAAGCTGCCTTTATGGGGATAGGAATTATTGTTTGCGTTTTATTGTGTGCCTTTTCTGCGCGCTTTTCTTATCATTTTTTGGCAAACAAAACGGTTTTCTCTTTGCTTTGGGCGCTGACAACTTTTATGCTAATTGCCACTCAAGCTGGTCTTGGTGTAACCCAGCTTGGAGCCGAGCGCTCAATTGTTATAGCAGGTATTCCATTGCAATCTGCCGAATTTGCAAAAATCACCACCATTTTAAGCGCTGCGTCTCTTCTTTCTATGTTTAGGCAAAAAGAGATCGAATTTTCGCGTTTTGCCATCTCAATTGCCGTGGTTATTATTGTTCCTGTTATCTTCATTTTTTTGCAACCAGACCTAGGAACCGTAATCATTTTGCTGGTCGGTGTTTTGACCGTTGCCATTTTGGGAGGCATAGTTTGGCAGGTCATTCTTGCCTTTATTGGAATTGCAGCGCTGTATGCTGTTTTTGTTTGCATTATCCAGCCCTATCACCTTGAGCGTTTGGCTACGCTTTTAGACCCATGGGCAGACCCCAGCGGGGACGGATATCAAAGCATACAGTCTCTATATGCGCTGGCACTTGGCGGAGTAAACGGCTCTGGACTGGGGTTTTCGCAAGAAAAATATCTCTATTTGCCCTATGCGCACACTGATTTTATTTTTGCTGTTCTAGGTGAGGAATTTGGGCTGATTGGCACGGTGTTCGTCGTGCTCTTATTTGCGCTTTTTGCCTATGCTGGCATTTTGATATGTCGTAATGCGCCAGATTTGCTCGGCTGCATGTTGGCTGGCGCTTTTACCGTAATGATTGTGTTTCAGGCCTGCGTTAACATGTCGTGCGTCATCGGCCTTATCCCAGTTACAGGCAAAGCTCTGCCGTTTTTGAGTTATGGCGGCTCGTCTTTGCTTGCAACATTTATTATGGTTGGCATTATTTTGTCTGTCTCTTTTAGCAGCCAAGTTGATGTAGAAAGCAAGAAGCGCCGCGCCGCATTCAGCGTCGTCGGCGCAAACGATAATGCCGCTGGTAGAGATGGCGGCGGTGCTGTTGGTGGAAGCGGCGGTGCTGTTGGTGGGGGCGATTGAGTTTTTCATGACGAACACCCTAGCGCTTTTCATGGCGAACACCCCACGAGCGACGGTGTCATACCTAAACACCCATCTTGAACAGGCAAAACGTTCCAATACGATGTCTCTCAGAGCAAATTTGCGCACGTCAGTGCACAAATTTGTGAAAAATCTAGTTGGCAACATACTGAAGTCTACAGGTAAAAATTGTTAATCGTGAATGGTTAATCAATGTGCTTGGCGATTTTTAAGAAGATTATGGAAATTTAAATTCAATGTATGGTTTAGCAGCAAAAACTGTAGAAACTAGGTTAAAATTATTACGTTATATGCATTGACTTATGCGATGTGCACGTGATGTCTTTATTCGTTTTTTATTAGCAAAAGGAGAGCAAGATGGCAACGAGTACAGCAACTAGAGAGAGAGAGAGAGAGAGAGAGTAATCTTTTTCATTTAAGAAAAGTGCGAGTGCTTATG
>CAVEKR010000205.1:0-2850 GCA_963616365.1 Bacteroidaceae bacterium | reverse complement strand
GTGCTAGATGTGCTAGATGTGCTAGAATTGGTTGCGCCCTCACTAGTTTTTGATTGCTTTTTGTCAATCATCATAAATGTGCCTGCACATGCAATAGCAGTGCCCACAAGCTTGAGAACAAGATTGTTGGTTTCTGCAAACAACACAATGGAGATGATCACAGCCATGAGCGTGCTCGATTTATCAACTGGCACAACCTTATTGACATCTCCTGTGGATAGCGCCTTAAAATAGCAAATCCATGACCCGCCAGTTGCTAGACCAGAAAGCACCAAGAACAGCCAAGATTTTGGGGCAATTAAGGTTATCTGCCCAAAAGAGCCAGCAACGCCTACCATAATCCAAGTAAATATAAGAACCACGCAAGTGCGCAGCGCTGTGGCAACATCAGAATCTGTAGTCTTGATGCCGCATTTTGCCAAAATGGACACGATGCCTGCAAAAAAAACAGACGCAAAGGCGGTAGCTATCCAAGTTTGCATGTTACCACCTTTATTAGTGGCTTTGACGCCACCTTTGTTGCCAGTATTACTGCCACCTTTGCGGCACGTTGTACGTTAACAATGACTGTCTCTTTGAGGTTATCGACTGTTGAGGATAATATTTGCTGCCAACCTCTGACTTGGAGACCACTTAGTACCTGTTGTCTGCTTCTGACCTGCTGTCCGCCTTTGACTTGCTTCCAGACCAGCACTTGTTGCCAGCCTAGTGCTTGCTTTCCACCTCTAATATGGAACGCAAAAAAATTTCTTTTGATAGTCGGTTTATTCATGGATGACCTTATCTGTTTTTTGTAATAATGCAAATAGTAAACCAACGCTACTTATGTAAAGCAACGCTCCTCATTTTAGCACTCACATGCACTTAGGTCTGACCCCAATGTTTGTACAGGATAATTACGGTGAGCACTCGTGAAGCACTTAGGTCTGACCCTAGTGTTGTGAAAAAAACAAAACTAGTACATTTTTTTGAAATTATCTAAATAGCAGCTATATAACAAAAAGCTCCACGCATTTTTGCATGGAGCTTTTGGTAATGCTTAAGGGTGCAGGTCATATTAAAACTTACTTAGACGCCTCGTTGATGGCAGCCTCTACTGCTTCAGAAACAGCTGCCGTGCCACCAAATATATAGCAGTTTTTCAAGTTGTCTTTTTGAGCCGTGATAATGCTTGTAGCTGTGGTGTACTTAGAGTTCTTTTTATTATCATCTGCAAGCAGCAAGATTGAATTGTTTTTACCACAAAGAGCTGCGCCAGTTAAGGCATCTTGATAGCCTGTTCCACAGGCAACACCTGTGTTTGCAGCTGTCATGCCATTTGCCAAAGCAAATGTAGCAACAGCCTTAGATGTAGTATAAGCGCTAGTAGCACCAAGGCGCTTTACCGTAGTCTTTTCTGCAAGCTTTGCATAAACACTATCACTTACAGCAGCTGTTCCACCAACAATTAAAGAACGTGTAAAGCCACCTTCATTAATAGCATTTGCAACACTTCCACGTATATCTTTTTTGCCCTTATCAGTTAAAAAAATTGGAGCATGTTTGGCATAAGCATAAGGCGCAATGGATAATGCGTCTTGGAAAGAATCAAGAGTAGCAACTATTGCATCTGTGCCCCAAGTAGTGCCACCAGTGTTAGCGCTGTCTTGCCCCCACTTATAAACACTCGTTGCGGTAGTTGTTGCAGTGCCGCCAGCAATGCGCTCTGTACTAATTCCAAGATCGGTAATTTGTGCTCTTACAGTATCAGAGACTGCTGCTGTACCACCAACGATAATGGCTTTTTTGACAGCCTTATCTTTAAGTAATGTAGAGGTTTGACTAGAAAGCTCATTTGATTTAGTTAAAAGCACAGGAGCATTATTTAGTAAGCCTGCTAAAGCAGAAGCGCTTAAAGCGTCTTGATAACTTTGAGAAGTAGCAACGATTGCATACTCTGAAGCTTGCCAGCCTTCATCAACAATTGCTTTCATGGTTTTAAGAGCAATGCCACCTGCAAGTCTATTCCAGCTAGCTGCGACTGCTGTAATCTCAAATTTTACAGTATTAGTGCCTGTCCAGTTGCCCTTACCAGTAATGGTAATAGTGGCAGTTCCAGCTGTTGTGTTATTGGTATATGAAAGTTCATAATCTCTGTCTACCTCTAAATCAACTGCTGGATCAACGCTAGTATCAGTTACAGTTGGCACTGGTGTAATAGCAGCACCAGTATCACTTTCTGCATAGCTGGCTTCAATACCAGAAATTGTGGTGGTAGAAATATCTTTAACAATGTTAAATGTAGTCTCAGCTGTACCCGTCCAATTGCCTTGACCTGTAACGGTAATAGTAACAGTGCCTGGATTAACAGTGTCATCTGAATATTGCAAAGTATAATCTGTGCCCAACTCCAATTCATCTCCAGTATTTGGGTTAGTAATGTCTACACTTGGAGTCTTAGAATTACCATCGTATTTTTGGTTATCTGGCTTAACTATGGTTGCACTGCTAATTGGAGCAGCTACAATATTAAAAGTAATATCTTTTGTGCCAGTCCAATTGCCAGCAATACCTGTTTCAGTCCAAATTCCAGTACCTGTAGCAGTTATAGTAGCCTGACCAACGTTTATAGCATCTGTATAACTTAAAGTAAAATCCTTATTATTTTCAAGAGTTACTGAGCTAGTAGCTCCTTCTGGTGTGTAAGTAAGGTCTGGAACAATTGTGCAATCTGCACCAGTGTATGTTTGATCTGGTATTTGAACAGCACTTGTCTCATTAAGGCTAGCTGGGTCAATAGTAAATGTCACATCTTCACGTGTGCCAGTAAAATTGCCGCTACCTTTAATTATTGCAGTAACAGTACCAGCA
>CAVEKR010000204.1:0-2852 GCA_963616365.1 Bacteroidaceae bacterium | reverse complement strand
TAGATAGATGTTGATTAGATGAGAGACAATGATATAAAACATAGTCAAAAAGGAGACATGCGGGACGCGTCTGCGGCGCAGGGTGCAAAGGCGCAGGGCGCAAACTCGCGGAGCGTGGGCGCGAGCGTACGGAGCGTGGGCGCGCAGGAGGCGCAGGTAGGCAATAGCGCACAGAATGCAGCCGCGCAAAAGCTAAGCTTAAAAAAAGAGCTTGCGACCCCTGCAAACATAGTAACCTTGGTGCGCATTTTGCTCATTCCAGTATTTGTTGCTGTCATTTTATCCCCTTGGCCTGAATGGTTCCCCGACCCTGGCTTTTGGACTTTGCTCCAACCGTGGCTAGCTGCTGTGGTGTTCGCCATTATATCTGCAACCGATGCCCTAGATGGATATTTGGCGCGCTCTCGCGGGGAGGTTACAGATATTGGCAAGTTTATGGACCCGCTGGCGGACAAGATTTTGGTTTGCGCGGCCCTTCTTGCCCTAGTTGAGCTGCAGCAATTTCCAAGTTGGGTGGCTTTGGTTATTATTGCGCGCGAGTTTATTGTTTCTGGCCTGCGAATGGTGGCAGCCGCAAAAGGCGAGGTCATAGCTGCTAGTTGGTTTGGCAAGGCAAAAACCGTCCTGCAGATTGCCACCATCTTGCTCTTTATTGTTAAGTACGCCCTTGGCGTGCACATATACGATGGCGCTTTTGGCTCAGCTCTTACGATTATCGCTTGGGTAGTCCTTGCTCTAGCTGTGATTATGACTATTTTGTCCATGGTTGACTACTTTGTAAAGGCTCGATTTTTGTTCGACAAAAATACTGACGATCTTGATAAAAATAATGGCGAACACCACGGTGCAAAATAATGGTGTGCCCCCGCGGGGCAAAGTAAAAAATGGTGCTGTTGATAAAAATAACGGTGAACAGCACGGTGTAGAGTGAAAAAATGAGAGGAGTTGCTATGTCTAGAGATGAAAAGTTGCCTGATGAGAAGCCGCGTGACGAGAAGTTGCTTGCTGAAGGGGCGCTTGATGAAAAGTTGCTTGCGCTTGATAAAGAGAATGAAAAAATAGCAGCTCAGATAATCGAGCGAGCAAACAAAGCAGGTATAAGCATTGGCTGTGCGGAGTCTTGCACTGGCGGACTTATTGCTCAAACCCTTACGCGAGTGTCAGGTTCTTCGGCAGTTTTTGTGGGAGGAGTCGTGAGTTATGCATGTTCTGTGAAGAAATCTGTCCTAAACGTAAATCCACAAATTCTACAGAAAAATGGAGTGGTGAGTGAAGAATGCGCTTCTGCGATGGCAAAAGGGGCGTCTGAAGTGCTAAATTGCAACTTGGCAGTCTCGACTACAGGAATTGCTGGTCCTGGCGGCGCTGAGCCAGGAAAACCGGTCGGAACGGTATGTTTTGGGCTTTTTTTTGACGGAAAAGCCAAAAATTACCTTGTGGAAAACTCCAAAAGTTTCACTACTTGCAAAGGGGACTCTAGACAAGAGGTTCGCCTGCTAGCAACCCAAACCGCGCTTACATCTGTGTTGGACTTTTTAGAAAAAATTTAGAACCGTTATAGAAAAATTATAGAACCGTTATAGAACTAGAATAGATTTTTTATAGAAGTGTTATAGAAAAAATTTAGACTTTTTTTAGAACCAGTATAGAGTTTGGGGGTTGTTTTGTTTAGATTTTTTCTCCTAGAATTTTTTTGAAAAGTTCGGTGTTTTGTTTGACATCGAACAAGTGTTCGGTTATTATGTGTATAGGCGCACATAACAAGACAGCTAGGAGATAAAAATGGCGCAACAAGTAAAAGAACAAACAGAAGACATGCTCGACCTCACTACCAAACAGATAGAAAAGAAGTTTGGCAAGGGAGCAATCATGAAGTTGGGCGATGACACAAGCCAACTTGATGTTGAGGTAATCCCAACAGGATCTTTGGCACTAGATGCTGCTTTGGGCATCGGTGGAGTGCCGCGTGGGCGTATTGTAGAGATTTACGGTCCAGAAAGCTCAGGCAAGACAACGCTAGCTTTGCATATCTTGGCAGAAGCACAAGCCTTGGATGGAACAGTTGCTTTTATAGATGCAGAGCACGCTCTTGATCCTGTGTATGCAACCAAGCTGGGTGTAGACATAGATGAGCTTTTGATTGCCCAGCCAGATACAGGTGAGCAAGCATTAGAAATTTGCGACATGCTTGTTCGTTCTAATTCCATAGATGCTATTGTCATTGACTCGGTGGCAGCATTGGTTCCTCGTGCAGAAATTGAAGGAGAGATAGGGGATAGCTCAGTGGGTTTGCAAGCACGCCTAATGAGCCAAGCCTTAAGAAAGCTTGCTGGTTCTCTTTCGCGTTCAAATACAACCTGCATCTTTATCAACCAACTCAGAGAAAAAATTGGTGTCATGTTTGGTAGTCCAGAAACTACCTCTGGTGGCAATGCCTTGAAGTTTTATGCTTCGATGCGTCTTGATATTCGTCGCATAGAGACCATCAAGGAGCACGGAGAGGCAATAGGCAATCGCGTGCGCGTTAAAGTGCGCAAGAATAAGTGTGCTGCCCCATTTAAGCAGGCAGAATTTGACCTGATGTATGGCGGCGGTATTTCTCGCGAGGGCAATATCTTAGACATGGCAGTAGAAGAAGACATTGTCAATAAGGCTGGCTCGTGGTATACCTATGGTCAAGAGCGCCTAGGTCAAGGCAGAGAGGCTGCAAAGCAAACTCTTATCAATACCCCAGCAATGCGCAGAGAGATTGAAAGCAAAGTGCGCGCTGCTTTGGGTCTGCCATGTGATGATGTAGATGCATCTGGTCTTGATGCAACAGTTGAGCTAACTGATGCAGCTTCTGAGGTTTT
>CAVEKR010000203.1:2151-2856 GCA_963616365.1 Bacteroidaceae bacterium | reverse complement strand
GTTCAAACATGTAAACAGGGGCTTTTTCTTATCAGTTTTTATGGTTTGAAGTTGGCTAAAGAGCCTTTGTCATAAAGCACAGCAACGCTGTTTAGCTTAGTAACAATGTCTAGCTTAGCAATGGTGCTTATGGCAATGACCTTCGTGGAAATGATGATGCTTTTTGCAGTGGTGCTTCTTGCCTTTTTTGTGCTTGCCCTTAGCGCCAAGTTCCTTGCATTGCAAGATGATTTTCTCGCTGATGGCACTAAGAGAAGCAATCTCATCTTCGCTCAATGTCTCTAAGATCTTAGAAGCGGCATCGGTATGTGCCTTGCAGCGCTTTTCAGCGACTTCTTCTCCATCTTTGCTTAGCTTGACCTCATAGGTCTTTTTGGCTTTTGCATCCTCAATTGTCACATACCCATTGCGTTGAGCCTTGCGGACAATGTCCTTGAGTTTTTTGCGGTCATAACCTAGAGCCTCGACAAGCTCTCTAGAAGTCATTTTGCCATCATGGCGATGCAGCACCTTAAGGAGTGCACCTTGACCTCTTTTGTAGCTTTTAGGACCAATCTTCCTAAAGCAACGGTTTGTTAAGTGTGCAGATTTTTGCAGTTGTTTGAGTGCCTTGAGTTCTTTACTCATGATAGTTACCTCTTTTCTTAATCCCAAATCTTTATCTCAAAAACTGATAATGATATCAGTATAGCGCGTCATTATCTA
>CAVEKR010000203.1:1628-2123 GCA_963616365.1 Bacteroidaceae bacterium | reverse complement strand
CTCAAATCTTTATCTCAAAAACTGATAATGATATCAGTATAGCGCGTCATTATCTAAAATCTAGATAATTCAAGAGATTTCACATTATCTATATATTAGATAATTCCAAAAATAATATCTCTTCCTGCGAATACTTTCTTAGCTTGAATATTTTTTATTGTGAACACTCTTCACTTTTATGGCTTCTATTGTGCTTTTCTTAAGCAATTTTTGCCTTAAGCGCAAAAGCCACCCGTTTTTTTAGCCTTCATGCGTTACTATGTTTTGGTTAACGCGCTTTAAGCAAATGCTGACAAGTGTTAATAAATGCACTTTAGTAAGTGCGCTCTAAAACTATTGCAGAACTATTACTTTAGAGCGCTTTACCTAGATGCATTTTGGCACGCGTGGTGGCACGCCATAAACATGCAGGGTGTTCGCCATAAATCTATGGTGGCACGCTCACAAAAACCTCGTTGCTTACGTGGTGTTCGCCATAAAAACGCGCCACAGCAA
>CAVEKR010000203.1:0-1618 GCA_963616365.1 Bacteroidaceae bacterium | reverse complement strand
GCAATAGAGGTGGCATCCCACAAACGACTGGGGTGTTCGCCATGCTTATAAAGCTAGAAGCTATAAAGCGCATCCATGATGGCTTGCATAGAGGTCAAGCCACAAAATTTAAAGGAGAATGACGGTGTCTGAAATTAAGCAGCGTGTTTTTGCGTTCGGTCATGACGAAAACGGCAAAAATGTTACCGAAGGCAACAAAGACATGAACTATACCTTAGGTGGTAAAGGTGCAAATTTGGCAGAAATGGCCAACTTAGATTTGCCTGTTCCTCCAGGTTTTACGATTTCTTGTCAAACCTGTGTGGAATACGCAAGTAACAATAATACCTTCCCAGAAGGCGCTGTTGATACTATTCATGAATATTTGCGCTCTCTAGAAAAGCGCGTGGGCAAAAAGCTGGGAGATATTAACGACCCGCTTTTGGTTTCTGTCCGCTCTGGTGCTCCATTTTCCATGCCTGGCATGATGGACACAGTGCTCAACCTTGGTCTTAACGATAGTTCTGTGCAAGGTTTGATTGCACAAACTGACAACCCTCGTTTTGCGTGGGATTCTTATCGTCGCTTTATCCAGATGTTTTCTAATGTGGTTATGGGCATTGATGGCGATAAATTTGAAGACGCTATTAATGCTATGAAGCAAAGCCGTAATGTCGAACAAGACACTGAGCTTAGCGCTGATGATTTGCAGGAGCTTGTTGGCACTTTCAAAAAGATTTTTTCAGAAAATGTTTCTGCAGACAAATATCCTGAGCTTGTAGTTGATGGAGCAATTCAGTTTCCACAAGATACAGATGTCCAGCTCATGCTTGCAATTCAGGCTGTTTTTGGCTCTTGGAACAACGAGCGTGCCATTATTTATCGCAAGCAAAATAAAATCCCAGATGACCTTGGCACTGCTGTTAACGTGCAGACCATGGTTTTTGGTAATAAGGGAGACACTTCTGCTACAGGCGTTGCCTTTACCCGCGATGCTGCTACAGGCAAAAAAGTTTTCTATGGAGACTTTTTGGTCAATGCTCAAGGAGAAGACGTTGTGGCTGGTATTCGCAATACTTCTCCAATTGCAGAGCTCAAAACCCGTCCTGGTCTAGAAGAGGCTGGTCAAAAGCTTGAAGACATCTTCAATATCCTAGAAGATCATTATCGCGACATGATGGATATTGAGTTTACCATTGAGCAAGGCAAGCTCTACATGCTTCAAACTCGCGTTGGAAAACGCACTGCAACAGCTGCTTTGCGCATTGCAATTGAGATGGTGGATGAGGGCATGATTGACAAGAAGACAGCAATTTGTCGTGTAGCACCTTCTCAACTTGACCAACTCTTACACCCTCAAATTGCAAAGGGCGCAGAAAAGAATGTTATTGCAACTGGCCTTAATGCATCTCCTGGCGCTGCTGTGGGCGAGGCTGTATTTAGCAGCGATGCAGCAGTTAAGGCAAATGAAGAAGGCAGAAAGACCGTGCTTGTTAGATGGGAGACAACTCCTGATGACTTAAAAGGCATGATTGCTGCAGAAGGCATTTTGACAAGCCACGGTGGAAAGACCTCTCACGCTGCTGTTATTGCTCGCGGCATGGGCGCTCCTTGCGTTTGCGGTGTTGCAGCTCTTGAC
>CAVEKR010000202.1:0-2920 GCA_963616365.1 Bacteroidaceae bacterium | reverse complement strand
CACTAGCTGCGATGGCAAAACCCTAAAAGAGCAGTTCAAAGCCTTAGTTGCAGATATCAATATTGCAAGCAACAAGGGGCTATCAGAAAGATTTGACTCAACTATTGGCAGCGCAAATGTTTTGATGCCATTTGGCGGAGCAGAGCAATTATGCGAGCCACAAGCAATGGTCTCAAAGTTTCCTAGCTTTGGCAAAACAGATGCTGTAAGTGGTATGAGCTGGGGCTTTAACCCCTACATAATGGAGACAGATCAATTTAGCGGAGCGTATCTTTCTGTTTTAGAAAGCGTTTGCAAACTCATAGCCACAGGATTTAAGCGCAAAAACACGTACTTAACCCTGCAAGAATACTTCGAGAAGCTGCGCGATGATAAAAAACGCTGGGGCAAGCCAACTGCTGCTTTGCTTGGAGCGCTATCTGCGCAACTTGATTTAGAGGTGGCAGCCATTGGCGGAAAAGACTCCATGTCTGGCTCTTTTGAAGACCTAGACGTATGCCCTACCCTGCTATCTTTTGCGGTCTCACACGGAAAGCTCGAAAATATAATTTCTCCTGAGTTTAAAGGCGCAAATCACAAAATCGTGCTCATCGCGCCTGCCTATGAAAGCGAGAACGCTCAAGAGGTGGGCGAACACGACGCTAAGAAGGCAGACGAACGCGCCGCTGAAAAAACCTGCTCTGAGAAGAGCCTTTTGCCACAAGCAAGTTCTGCACTTGCAGTTCTTGACATTGTAGAAACCCTAATTGAGCGCGGCGTCATTTTAAGTGCCTATGCAATAGGCTATGGAGGAGCAGCAACAAGCATCTTTAAAATGCTCATAGGCAATAGGCTTGGAGCAAACATTGATTTGTCTGCTCTTGAGCGCCTGCTTGGAAAAAACGGGCTTTTTGCTTACTTCTACGGAAGCTTTATTCTCGAAATTGCTCCCGATGTAGACATAAAAGCCGAGATAGATGACATTATCAAAAATTTAGATAATCCTGCTGAAAACGCAAATACATCTGCCGCAATAAACTCAAGTGATGATATTTTTGCCATCATCGGCAAAACTCAAGAAGACTACACTTTGCACATTAATAAGGAGCAGCTCAATCTATCTGAGCTACAACAAATATATGAAAACGCACTACAAAGTGTATACCCATACAAAGACGAGTTCCTTGAAGGGACACAAAATATAGAAAGCGCAAAGGACGCGCAGAACGCAGAAGACGCGCAAAGCAGCGCAGCGCAAACAGACAGCAGCGTACAAACAGGCGCGCAAACAAGCAGCACAGAGCAAGCAGAAAGCACCCAAAGCCTACCAAAGCTCTCTTTTGCAGAAAAACTCCCTCTTAGCTGCCCGTCTTCTTTTGCAAACCCAAGGGTTATTATCCCTATTTTTCCTGGGACAAATTGCGAATATGACACTGCAGCTGCCTTTGAACGTGCAGGTGGAAAGCCTGAGACCTTTATCATTAACGATCTAGACGCTCAAAGCATTAAACAAAGTGCTCAAGTGCTTGCTCAAAAAATCAAGAACAGCCAAATTTTGATGATACCTGGAGGCTTTTCTGGAGCAGATGAGCCAGATGGAGCAGCAAAACTCATTGCAAGCTTTTTTAGAAACGCTGAAGTAACAGAAAGCCTGCGCGACTTAATTTATAACCGTAGCGGGCTTGTACTGGGCATTTGCAATGGCTTTCAAGCACTCATAAAGTTGGGGCTAGTGCCTTTTGGAGACATTGTCAAACAAACTCAAGACTCGCCAACTTTGAGCTTTAATACGCTGGGCAGACATATTAGCCGCATTATAAACACTCGCATATGTTCCACGCTTTCTCCTTGGCTTTCGCGCTGCTCACTAGATGAGGTGCACAGCATGCCAATAAGCCATGGTGAGGGGCGCTTTATTGCAAGCGATGAGGTGCTACAAAAACTCATAGCGCAAGGTCAGGTTGCCACTCAATATTGCGATGCGTGCGGAAACCCAAGCATGAGCCTTGATGTTAACCCAAATGGCTCTGCTTTAGCAATAGAAGGCATTACAAGTTGTGACGGGCGCATTCTTGGTAAAATGGGTCATAGCGAACGCCACGCTGATGGACTATATAAAAACATACCAAACATCAAAATTCAGCCACTTTTTGAAGGCGGAATTGATTATTTTGCATAGAGCCGATTTTGCATAAAGTCGAACTTTTATAAAACCTAAGTTCTTATAAAGCGACCTTCATAAAGAAAAGAGGAAAACATGCCCACAAGAAAAAATGCAGACTATGACATCTATGAAGATTTGCCTGCACCCGAAAACAGACGTTTTACAACAGACTATCACGACAGGTTGCAAGAAAAAAAGGCTGCTGAACAGCATAAACTCAAAAGAATACTTCTTGTTCTTATTGTTGTTTTGATACTCTTTTTGGCTGCTTGCATAGGTATTGCAATATGTTTGGGCGCTAATGGAGGCTCTGCAAACCAGCAAGAAAACAATGCAATCACTTCTCAAAATACTGAACAGCAGCAAGAACAACAAAGCAGCTCTGCACAAAGCACAAACACTGATCCAGGAGAGCGCGCCATGACATCTGACAGTGATAATCGCACAAAACCAAACCGCAAAGTGTGCTATTTGACCTTTGATGATGGTCCAAGTGAGAACACCCACAAAATCTTGGATATCTTGAACAAATACAACATAAAAGCCACTTGGTTTGTTATTGGTACTAGCGGGAGTTTGGATTATGTAAATGATATTTGGAATGCAGGAAACCAGCTGGCATTACATACATGGGACCATGACTATGACACAGTATATGCTTCTACCTCTGCTTTTTGGAAGTCCATCAACAAAATTGCAGATGCAGTTGAAGAAAAAACTGGCTTTAGATCAACGCTTATTAGGTTTCCTGGCGGCAGTGTGAATGACTATAACAGA
>CAVEKR010000201.1:0-2934 GCA_963616365.1 Bacteroidaceae bacterium | reverse complement strand
GTCAGGCTGCAACGCCTGAGCAGGCACAAGAGATGTGCTCTCATATTCGCAGCGTAGTTGCCGCGCTTTCTAGTGAGGGGGCTGGTAAAGAGAGTGCGCATTCTAGTGGGGGCGCGGCAAGCAAAACCCGCATTTTATATGGAGGTTCCATGAAGCCAGAAAACGCACAAGGATTCTTGGAATGTCCTGATTGCGATGGCGGTTTGATTGGTGGCGCCTCGCTTAAAGAAGATGATTTTGCTGCTCTAGTAGAGTGCGCCAAGAAAATTAAAAAGTAGCGCTTGTGCACGACACGTGAACGCTATTAGGGTGTTCGCCAAAAAACGTGTAAGCTTGTTCCTGTTTTTAGTGAGCATTGCCACGGCTTAAGCGCTATACACGCACTCCAAACAAAGTACACACATACGCGCGCAACGCACACGAAAGGATCTTATGAAACCTTTATTACTTGCCATTATGGATGGTTTTGGTATAGCTCCTGCTGGTAGGGGCAATGCAATTTCTTTGGCAAACACCCCGTTTTTGGACAAAGCCTTTAAGGAGCGCCCCAATATTCAGCTTTCTGCAAGTGGAAAAGACGTTGGCTTGCCAGAAGGGCAAATGGGAAACTCCGAGGTAGGACACCTTAATATGGGGGCTGGTCGCATTGTTGCCCAAGAACTCACACGCATAGATGACGCTTGTAAGACTGGCTCGCTAGAAAAAAACGAAGTTCTGATTAACGCCTTTGACAAGGCAATTAAAGAAAACCGTCCCATTCATTTTTTGGGTCTGCTTTCTGATGGTGGTGTTCACTCAAATATAACTCACCTTGAAGCCTTGATAGAAATGGCTGCTAAACGTGGGTCTAAAGACATGCGCATTCACGCTTTTATGGACGGCAGAGATGTTGACCCACATTCTGGCAAGGGCTATATGCAGCGCATAGTTGATTTTGGCAACGAGATTTTTGAGAACTACGAAGGCGCAATGGCGCTGGTGGCTACTATTTCTGGCCGCTATTATGCTATGGACAGAGATAAGCGCTGGGACAGAGTGCAGCAGGCTTGGAATGCAATTTGTCTGGGTCAAGGCAAGGGCTTTGCGCGCGCCGAATGTGTTCGCGCTGTTGAAGCTAGCTATTCTGCAGATATCAGTGATGAATTTATTATCCCTACCGTGCTTGATCATAGGGGAGTAAACGATGGCGATACCGTGGTGTTTTTCAACTTTAGACCTGATAGAGCCCGCCAGCTTACAAGCGCGTTTTTGGCTAAAGAAAATGAGTTTGATGGCTTTGACAGGGTTCACGTGCCAGATGTTAATTTTGTTTGCATGACAGAATATGACGAGAGCTTTGATGTGGATGTAGCGTTTCCTAAAACGTATCCAGAAAACACGCTGGCAGACTATCTTGCAAGCAATGGGTTAACGCAATATCATACGGCAGAGACTGAAAAATACGCTCACGTGACATTTTTCTTTAACGGCGGCATTGAAGAGCCAAAAAAGGGCGAACAGCGCTGCTTAATCCCATCTCCAAAGGTTGCCACCTACGATTTGCAGCCAGAAATGAGCGCGCCTGAGCTAACGGACAGCCTAGAGGCGGCTATAAAAAATGACACGGCAGATGTCTACATCGTAAACTATGCCAATTGCGACATGGTGGGTCACACTGGCGTCATCGATGCAGCTAAAAAGGCTGCAGAGGCAGTCGATGCTGGCATATCGCGCATTGTGAGCGCCATTTTGGAAAAAGGCGGCGCGGCCCTTGTAACCGCAGATCATGGCAATGCAGAAAAAATGCTCAACAATGACGGCAAAGCTGGTGGCGCAGCGGGCGCTGGCGCAGTAGGCGGCGCGACAGGTGCTGGTAAAGCGGGCGATGGCGCGGCAGGCACTGGCGCAGGCGACGCAAAAACCGCAGATGACACCCCTTGGACGGCGCATACCACAAACCCAGTTCCGCTCATTTTGTTTAGCAACGACGAGCGCCTGTGCCTAAACGGCGTAAAAGACGCGCGCCTTGCAGACATCGCCCCGACATTTATCGACCTATTAGATATTGACAAGCCCGTTGAATGGATGGGCAGATCGTTGCTTGTTCGTATTTAATTTTTTGGCGAACACCCTAGTCGCTTTCCGTTTTTGAACAAGGAGTGTGTGCTCCATTTGCCACCGTGGTGTTCGCCATAAAACAAAGTTAGCTACCAAAGCTAGCCACACTTGCAAAGGAGAGCGCGCTTACGGCGAGTTTTCGTATCTAAAATGTGAAAAATAAAATTCTCTTTGCATGAGCGCGGTTTTGTGGTAGAATTTTTTACTTGTGGCATGAAGTTTGCGCATGAAGTTTGCCAAACACACTTATTTGACAGGAGTTTTATAAAGTGGATGCAATTATTACATTTATGCAGTCAGCACCAGTTGTTATTACTGTTACAGTAATCTGGGCTATTTCTGCTGTTGGTCTTGTAGTTTTTGTGCTCTTGCACTCAGGGCAGGGCACGGGCGTTTCAGATGCAATCATGGGAAGCGTCTATGGAACAGACACAGGTTCAAGCATTATCGAGAAAAACCTCGACAGGATTACCGTGGTGTTCGCCGTTATTTTTATGATTTGTTTGTTATTGATGATGGTGATTTATCCACAAGGAACAACGGGGTCTTCTTCGTAAAACCTTGACAATTTTGGCAGTGTTGCGCGCTTTGCGCTGCGTGCTTGAAGTGCCGTGCACTTGCCAGTTTATGTCGGAGTGGCGGAATGGCAGACGCGCTAGCTTGAGGTGCTAGTGCCCAACTTTACGGGCGTGTGGGTTCAACTCCCATCTCCGACACCAATAAAACCTTTAAGCAGCTCAAATCCTGAGCTGCTTTTTTATTTATTGGGCGGTTATGAGCATGGCGAACACCACGCACGCTTAATGCGTTACTTATAAGGCGAGGGGTCATGCGCTT
>CAVEKR010000200.1:0-2937 GCA_963616365.1 Bacteroidaceae bacterium | reverse complement strand
GTATTGTTTTGTGCCGTTTGAGTATCACGCTCCGCGCCAAAATCATCAATAACAACCAGCGTATTCTTGCATAGCTTTTTCAGTTCGCTTTTAACGCTATAGTGCTCATCGGTGAGTACGTCTATTGAGGTCATTTTGCAACGTTTACCATCTTCAAGCAGCGTATTGCATATGCAAGCAGCAAAATGTGTTTTCCCTACTCCATAAGCGCCTAGCAGTAAAAGCCCCTTGCCTTCACGTGCTTTTACCTTAAAATCTCGCACGTATTCAAGCATTAAAGTTGCAATTTTCTCATCCGTATCTTCAGCAAGGTTTGAAAAGCGCGCCGCGCTAAAATCTTGAAAACCATCTCTGAAACATTCACGCCTTAGCGCTGCTATAAAGTTTCGTTTATCTTGCACCGAGCTTGAATAATCTTCATCGCCGTAAAGAATAGGAAATTCCACGCCGTTTATGGGTTTTGTCGCTTTTTGCCTGCCTTGCACATCGCGCAAAATGCCTTCTTCATCGCGCCAGTCGCTTTTTTGGATATTGAGCGCAATAGGGGGCATGTTTGCTGCCTCGGCTGCTAATTGTTCGTAGCAATAGCCTGCTTTTTCAACCATTGAGCGCACAAGACCTTCAAGGCTGTAGCTAGGTTGCAATAACATTGCCCCACCCCTCTTTGCTGTAATCCACGCCATAAGCAGGGCATGCGTTATTCTCTACGGCCATAAATTGCCGCTTTCTTTGAGCGTTATCCCTATCTCGCAAAATCCAATTTCGCACCGTTGCTTGCCAGCTTTTCATGGGGTTTTTACCAGCCTTCCAGCCGTTGCTCTCGTAGTAATTCACGAATGTTTCAGCATTGAAATCGCTGTGAATACCCTTGCTAGCTGCATATTCTTTTGCGTAAGCGTCAACATCGGACAAAGAAGGGCGCGAAAAGCGCGGGTTTTGCGCTTTGCACTTTTCTTTCTTTTTCTTTCTTTCTTTTTCTTCTTCTATTTCATATTCATCTTCTATTTCTTCTTCTTCTTCTACTTCTATATTCTTATTCTGTCTATCACTACTTTGTTCACTAGGTGATACACTAGGTGATACACTAGGTGATACACTAGGTGATACACTAGGTGAACTGGTCTTTTTCTTGTACCGTTGTTTTGCGTCCGTCATTCTTAGCGACTTGTCAACACTAGGGAGTATCCCTTTAGCAATTAAAGCTAACATTCCCTCAAGTTCCAATTCTTTGCCATCAAATACCACATGGCAAATAGCCTTCATAAATTGCCCCGCTTGTTCATCGGTCAAGCCGTCTAAAATCTCAGCGTAATTCTGAAAAAATGCGAAGTGCCTATTCTCCATCTTCATTCACTCCTTCAATAATATGGGGCTTGATAAACTCAAACGCCCGCTTTGCGTCTTTGTGCTTGAGGTCAATCTCTTTACCATAAAGCGCCCATACTTTGATAGCGCTTGACAATTCACGCCGCGCGCCTTCATTCATTTGCTCTGCCGCCATACGATACAAATCCCAGCAATTAAACTGTCTAAACGTCATGTGTGCCCCTAAAATGGAATGTCGCTATCGTTATAACCAAAACCATCATGCGCGCCGCCTTGAGCGAGCTCGCTACTTTGAACGGGCTTACTGCTTTGTAAGTGCTTGTTACCTAGCGTTACGTTTTGCGCCCTTAGTTGCAACTTTGAGCGCTTTTGTCCCGTTTGTTTGTCTATCCAATTGTTTTGTACTATCGCGCCTTGCACACAAACAAAAGAGCCCTTTTGCATTTGCTGTAAAATAGCCTTTGCCATAGCGCCGCTAAGCGTACAAGGAATGAATGCTGGGTCATCTACCCATTGTCCCTCGCTTGTTTTCTTTTGGTTGTTAACCGCGACCGTAAATGTCATAAAGTTTTCTGTAGGCATTTTTGCCTGTTCGGTTAAGTTGCCACTAATAGCAACCGTGTTGATAGTAAAAGCCATCGTCTACTCCTTACCATATTCAAGTTTGAATAATTCTGTTTTATGCTTATAGCGCTGTTTATTTACCAATAGAGCCTCTTTAGCATTTGAGTAACTCATTTCAGCGCTATGGAAAGCCTTTAATTTTTCGTTTACTCCACGCTGTCCTTTAAGCGTGTTCGTTATATAAGTCATTGCTAGACCTTCATCTTTCATACAGCGGGCGGCATCCGCCTTCACTCTGTAATACTCGGCTTCAGCTAATGCTTTTCGCTCACCTAAGACCTCCATCGCTTGCAGGCACTTATCCATGTTTTCATCTATGAGCTCAATGTCATTGAGAATTGAGAAGCCGTCTTGCGTTATCATCTATGCGCCCTTAAGCTATAAGCTCGCCGCTATCTTTAGCGACCTGTGATAGGTGTTTGCCATATTCAACTAGCGCACCTTCGTTTAGTTCGTTTAAGTTTGAGGTGTGGTATTTAGCCACAAGCCATTCGCTAAGACTTTCAGGGCGAACACCATTCTCTATGCATTCGCTTTTTAGCGCGTCTATGCGTTGCACCATCGCTTGGCGCTTATCGTTTTGTTTAGGCTGCTTAGCATTAGACGCCGCCGCGCCATCGTCATCTTCTGGTGCTAGGCCGAAGGCGCATAACAACGCATAGCGGCGCGTGTAAGTATCATATGAGCCTTGCTCTTGAGGTTTACCGTATTGCATGTAAGCGCGTTCATCTAAAACGACCTCTTCACTTTTATCGAACACAATAGTTTGCAAGGTGTAATCATCTTTTGCATAGCGCTTTACACCTTGACGCCATGAGAGTCCGACCTCTTTACACGCCGCGCTTACTATCTCGGTTACTTGATCTAATTGAGCATATTTGTACTTATAAGCGCTGGTATCCTTAACGGGGTTTTTACACTCAAGCGCAACAAGGTTTTCGCGCAAAGTTTTATTCGTTGTTGCCATCATCTAGCCCTTCCTGTAAT
>CAVEKR010000199.1:535-2937 GCA_963616365.1 Bacteroidaceae bacterium | reverse complement strand
AAAACGGCATGACTGCGGCATGCACTGGCGTAAGTACTGGTCGCACCTATCAAGACGCGCTGGCTGGTGCGGCGCTGTGCGGTAAAAATAATTCCATTTTGGTTTTGGCAGATAGCAAAAATTCCAATAACGTGAACAATATTCTTGCAAAGCAAAGGTACAACCTGCGAGGTTGCTACATCTTTGGCGGCACAAGCGCGGTTTCAAAAGCTATCGCAGCCAAGATCAATCTAGCAAGTTACGCAGGTCTAGAATAGTGGGCTTAGCGCAGAGAGGGGCGCGCCTAGAACAGCGGGTTTAGTATGGCGAACACCCCGCCGCAAGTTTAGAATAGCGAGCCTAGAGTGGCGCGCCTAGAATAGCGCAGGTGGGCGCCTGTACTAGGCTTGCTTTTCATGGCGAACACCTTGCCGCGAGTTTAGAATGGCGAACACCCCGCGCGCTCCACAGTCAAAATCAATGACGAACACTCCTGTAGCAAATATCAAGCTTTTTATGGCGAACACCCCAGTGGCAAATGCCAAGCTTTAATGGCGTGCTCCACATGCTAGTCGGGTGTTCACCATGTAAAGATGCTCTCTTGCTACACGGGCGTTCGCCATTAAATAAATAGAGCAGTTTAAAACCCTAGGACTAGACCTTAGTGCCTTAATCAGTCTCTAGCCATTTGCCGTCTTTGAATATTGCATCAGGTGCAATGCGGCTGTCTAACAATCCACTTATCATTGTGTCAAACCATATTGCGTGTTCTTGCATTGTCAGACCGTTTAATGTGTTTGGCTTAAACTTTTCTGCTAAATCTAGCAGGTTTTCGATATTGACTGCTACCACTTTGTTTTCAGCAATATTAAGCAGCGATTGCTTTGTTATCCCATTGGGATATTCTGATAGCAGGCACGTGATAACATCTACCACATTTTTAAACCCTCTGTCTTTTACCGCCATAGCCAGTGGCAATTTGTCATGCATGTTTTTCATCTATGTTGTATTTTGAAAACTTACCTAAAACAGCGTTTTTGTGTGAGTTATTTTTTTCAAGCCAATTCAAGAAGCTTGACATGGCGCTGTCATCCATGGATTCTAGCATTTCATCAATAAAGCTGTCGTCATAGTCATACATTAATGAATGGCATATCGCTTGATTTATCGATGCAATTTTAGTTCCATTGGGCAAAGTGTCAATATCGGGATTGGGCTCTGAAATTAGCCATCTAGGATCGCAGTAAATATCCTCGTTACCATGATATATTTCCATAATAACTCGCGGGTCAGAAGAAACCCAGTTTGTTCTTAGAGCCAATGCCGAACGCCCTGTTAAAACGTGTCCGTTTTCTGCAAGTATTCTTGATATATCGATGACTCTCATTTTGCCTACCTTGTTTTGCCTGCTTAGCGGGCTGTACAGTCTCATTTTTTGCTTAGCGCCTATTATGAGCTATGAGTTGTATGAGTTGGCGCGCCAAATTTGCATATCAAATTTTCTAGAGCCTTGTCCAACACAATCAGCTTATCCAGCGGCTTATCTAACGTCATTGTTTTAAACTTTGCTAAATTATCTAGCGCCGTTGTTCTAAACTTTGCTAAAAATTTTATCTAAAAGGAGACTGCATTGCAATATGAGCACGAAATTGCCAAAAACATTATGTAAAGGGGTGCTTTTTGTGAACATTCCCGTGGTTTTCATGGCGAACACCCCGCGCGCTCCACAGTCAAAAATAATGGCGAACACCCTGTTTGTTCTGCGCGTGTTTTATGGCATGACCACTTGCTACACGGGGGGCACGCCATTAAAAATGCTTCCTTCCTACACGGGGGGCACGCCATTAAAAATGCTTCCTTCCTACACGGGGGGCACGTCATTAAATAGAGCAGGTGGGCGCGTCTAGGGCAGGGCGTCTAGAAGAGGGCGCGCCTAGGACAGTGTGCATCGTACACCTAAAAGGGTGCGCCGCTGGTCTAGAATACTGTGCTAATGTATCCATGCACTCAATTCTTCTATTAAATTTTAAGCTCCCGTTAATGCTGGTCTACCTGCTGTTCTAGCACTTGAAGCATATTCATTAATGCTATCAACAGTCACGAGCGTTTTGCCTACATTTCTCTGTGCTTTTAATTTCCCAGCTTTTATCAACTGCGACACTCTACCTGGCGTTACATTCAAAATTCTTGAAGCCTCAGAAGCTGTAACCGAAGGCTCTTTTAAAGTATATTTATTGGGAGTAACTGCAACATAAACAACTTCGCCATCTTTTGGTGACAATTTTGTTGGCTCTGGCACATCCATCCCACATTCAAGCATTGAGGCAATATGTGTTTCAAGTCCATTTGCAATGCTTTTAAGCACTTCATTAAATGTATCACCTTGCCGAAAGCACCCACACAAATCTGGTACCTCAGCCCAG
>CAVEKR010000199.1:0-525 GCA_963616365.1 Bacteroidaceae bacterium | reverse complement strand
GCCCAGTACTGTCCTTCATCATCTTTTCTTATAACTGCTCCAAATGTAAACATGTGTACTGTCTCCTTTTATATCCATTCATACTTAGCGCATCAAGATAATTATTTCCATCCTGCCATCTTTGCAATTTTGTTATAAATTGGCTTTGATATTTCTTTCTTTCCTGTGTCAATTGTTATCAGCAAAGGGTTACCATCTTTGCGGAAGTTAACATGATCCCCTTTCCCACGCCGTTCTATCCAGCCTTCTTGTCTTAATTGCTGCACTACTTTTTTTGTGTCACGATTTTCAGACATCCAATACCTTTCTCTTGCATGACAAATTAATTGTAAACTATTTAGAATTATTAGTCAAGAACAATTCTATGCGGGTGCGAGTTGTGCGAGTTAGCTTCTTTGGGGCTTGCCTGCTAGACGGGGGGGCACGCCATCCAAAGTTGCTTACTAGCTACACGGGGGGCACGCCATTAATTTACACGTTTTCACGATTTTTGAACTCTTCAATTTACACGTTTTCAAGATTTTT
>CAVEKR010000198.1:0-2994 GCA_963616365.1 Bacteroidaceae bacterium | reverse complement strand
TATTTCTGATATTTCCAAGCGTGAGGATTTTCGCAAAAAAAGTGTGCTCGTAGATGCTTGCATTGGACAGATTGCTGGTCTTGCCATTGATAGTTATACTCAAGGCATTAAGGCAGCTAAAGAATATCTAGAAGAGCGCGCTAATGGTTAGTGTAAGCAGCATAAAAGCAGATAAAAGTTGTGTGTGGTGTTTGGCAAAATGGAGGTCGCGCTAATGACTAATGCTGCCAAATATTCAAGACTTGCGCGCTTGCGAGAGGTTATGCGTCAAAAAGACATCGATGCCTATGTGGTCAGAAATATTTCTGATCTGATGTGGATTACAGGCTTTGAGCAGGTATTTGATGAAGAACAAGCGCACACTGCTTTGATTACACAAGATGTGTGCGTAATCCATACGGACTCTAGATATAGTGGTGCTTTTAGGGCAGAGGCGCGGCGCTTACGCAATCAAAACCTAGATTCAGCGCCTAACTCTACAGAAGATTGGCAAATAGATGATGTCTGTTCAAAAAACGGGCAGGTCATAAGCATTGCAGATTTTATCTTGAACTCTTTGGAGCATTACGGCGTTCCCCAAAATGCAAGAATAGCAATTGACGAAAATTGCCCGTTAAAGCTTTATCGCTCCTACGAAAAAACGCTCGTGGACTGCGAAATTCTGCCAACCCCAAGTGAGATTCTAGCATTGCGCGAGGTCAAAGACGCACAAGAAATAGAAAAGCTCAAAGCAGCGCAAAGATGCGCAGAAAAGGGATTTTTAGAAACCCTAGAGGCAATACGCCCCAACATGACAGAACAAGAAATAGCTCTCAAGCTGGAGTTTGCCATTAGAGCAGCAGGGGCAGAGTGCTTATCTTTTCCTTCAATTGTGGCAGCAGGACCAAATGGTGCAAACCCTCATGCGCGCCCGAGCAACTATAAAGTCCAAAAAGGCGACCTTATAGTTTTTGATTTTGGTGCAAAATATCAAGGTTATTGTTCAGATACCACTCGCACAATTTGTGTGGGCAAGCCTAATCAAAAACAGCTCAGTGCTTATAATGCGGTTAAGCTGGCAAATCTTGAGGTGGCTCGTGCCCTACGCAAGGGCAAAACAGGAAGACAAATGCATGAGCTTTCTCAAGAAGTGCTCGCATCGCAAGGCTTTGCAAATTTGATGGGGCATAGTCTAGGACACGGTGTTGGCATTGATATTCACGAAAACCCCACGTTATCAATGAGAAATGAAAAAGAACTTAAACTTGGAAATGTTGTTACAGACGAGCCAGGAGTGTATTTGAGCGGGCAATTTGGCATTCGCATTGAAGATTGTGGGGTAATTTCTGAAAATGGTTATGAAAATTTTTGTAGTTTAGACCACGAACTGCTAACTCTAGAGTAAAATTAAAGGGTTAGTGTTCACTTCAAAGAAAGGTACAACTTTGACTATTCAACCTTCAAACTTTAAAAACGGCATGTGCATTAAGTACAATAACAAGCTTTGCACTATTGTTGAGTTTCAGCACGTAAAACCTGGTAAGGGCGGTGCTTTTGTTCGCACCAAACTAAAGGACGTAGAAAGCGGGCGCGTTGTAGATTACACGTTTAGACCCACAGATAAGTTCGATGACGTCCGTCTAGAGGTTAAAGAGATGGAATACTCTTGGAACGACGGCTCGACCTATTATTTTATGGATCCTGAGACCTTTGAGCAGCCAGAAGTCTCTGCAGACTTGATTGGAGATAAGTCAATTTGGTTCAAAGAGGGCGACACCTGTCTGGCTCAATATGCAGACGGAGAGCTCATCAATGTGGATCCTCCAATGTTTGTGGAGCTAGAGGTTACAGAAACCGAGCCTGGCTTTAAGGGCAATACGGTGCAAAGCGGCACAAAGCCTGCAACGCTTGAGACAGGCGCTGAGGTCAAAGTTCCTCTCTTTGTTGAGATTGGCGACAAGCTAAAAATTGACACGCGCGATGGGCGCGTGGTCGAGCGCATTTAAGCTGCGGTTTTATAGCGTGGCGAACACCCCGCAGGTTGTGACCTGCGTTGGGCGCGTCAAGCGGTATGTTTAAGCTGCGTCTTTGCAGCGCAAAACCCCCGTGGTGTTCGTCAAACTAATAACCACACTAACATTAATGACCAAAGACAATTTTAAGGTGGACTTTGTGGCAGATTTCAAATACAAGCGAGTTTTACTAAAGCTTTCTGGAGAGGCTCTAGAAGGCAATAACGATTACGGCATTGACCCTGCTGTTATTGACGATATTGCAGAACAGCTAAAACCTATCGTTAAAGGTGGTGTTCAGGTTGCCATTGTTGTTGGCGGCGGCAATATTTTTAGAGGCATGGCAGGTGCTGCCAATGGCATGGAGCGCGCGCAGGCAGACTACATCGGAATGCTTGCAACCATCATGAACGCGCTCGCCCTGCAGGACGGCTTTGAGCGCGCTGGTCTTTATTCTCGCGTGCAAACAGCAATCAACATGCAAGAGGTGGCAGAGCCTTATATCAGGCGCCGCGCCGTTCGTCATCTAGAAAAGGGTCGCATTGTTATTTTTGCAGGTGGAACGGGGAATCCATATTTTACTACAGACACAACGGCATCTCTTAGAGCCTGCGAGGTCGGCTGTGAGGCAATTCTAAAAGCCACGCAGGTAGATGGCGTTTATGATGACGATCCAAAAAAGAATCCGAATGCAAAAAAGTACGACGAGATCTCTTATCTAGAGGTGCTCAATCAAGAATTGCATGTTATGGATACAACAGCTACAAGTTTGTGCATGGATAATAATTTGCCAATCATCGTGTTTGACATGCATAAACCTGGAAATATCGAGCGTGTTTTGCGTGGCGAACACGTTGGTACTGTAGTCGGCTAGGGCTTATGGTGAGGTTTTAGCTTGTAGAAAGTTTAAAAGCGGTGTGGTGTTCGTCATTAAAAAAGATAGGGTGAGCAGGGTGAACACGCCATTGCAAAGGCACGCTCCCTCAAAAGGATAGGCGAACAT
>CAVEKR010000197.1:0-3005 GCA_963616365.1 Bacteroidaceae bacterium | reverse complement strand
CAAGGACAATTACTCCGTTTCTATTCCGCTAGGTGCTACCATCAACATGGCAGGTGCTGCTGTTACTATTTCTGTCATGACAATGTCTACATGCTGGGCACTTGGCATTACTGTAGATATTCCAACAGCAATTATCTTGTCTGTTCTATCTGCACTTTCTGCTTGCGGTGCCTCTGGTGTTGCTGGCGGTTCTTTGTTGCTTATTCCTTTGGCTTGTTCGCTTTTTGGTATCAGCAACGATATTGCAATGCAGGTCGTTGGTGTTGGCTTTGTCATCGGTGTTATCCAAGACTCATGCGAAACTGCACTTAACTCAAGTTCAGACGTATTGTTTACAGCCGTTGCAGAATATCGCGCTCGCCTTAAAGCTGGCATTGAGTTTAAAGCTGGTCAAGATGACGACCCTGTTGAGCTGCCTGTTCATAAGGGCAAATCTGAGAGCGCTGATGAGGCTGAGACTGCAAACGATTCTAACAAAGCCGAAGATATCAGTAATCAAGACAAAGACGACAATTTAGATATTGATAAAAGCTAATTATCCATAACGACTTTGTCTGGCTATAGAAAGTTCGCAATAATCCCCTGCTTGAAACCAGGGGATTATTTTTTTGGCTTGTATCTCTTTGTCCTGCGTCTTTTTGCCTTGCGCTCCGTTGGCTTGTGTTTTCTTGCTTTGTGCCTTTTTATCTTGCACACTCTTGCTTTGCGTGCGCAAAGATAAAAGACTTGGGCGCTCCAAAACGCACGCAGCATTTTTGCAGCGCAAACGCTTTTTAGGTGCAAAATTTTCTTTAGCTAGCAACACTTTTCCATATCTGTCCAAAAAAGCAACATCTATTGCATATTTCATGCCAAAAGTATGAATGCTATTACAAGGTGCAATAACTAAAACTGCATCACTTCCAAGCCAAGAAGTGCTACGTCCAAGTAAGCCTCTTAAACGCTGAAAAAAACTGAGTGCAAAAATAAAATGCATATATTTAACCTTTCTGACT
Organism: Bacteroidaceae bacterium; assembly: GCA_963616365.1. GTDB lineage: Bacteria > Actinomycetota > Coriobacteriia > Coriobacteriales > QAMH01 > CAVAWX01. Next base: position 2,010 of record CAVEKR010000197.1, on the reverse strand, counting down.
TTTGGTTGGCCTGCATTTCGCTCTTTTTAGGCTTTACCTCTTATAGTTACCCTTTCTACCTCTCTTTTTCTGCTTTTCTTTCTTTGGTTTTTCGTCTCCGCCCTTTTCTCTCTGCGCTTTTTGCCTTTTTCCTAAACTTTTGCCTCTACTTCAATTGACCTGGAATATAAGGGTCTACCGCAAATTTTGTTGTATGTTTTAGCGTAGCTGGAATACTTATTCCAAAAATAGATCCTCCAGCTGACCCTAGCGGCCAAGGCTGCATTGATAAGCTGCATGTATAGGTAACAGAACCATTAAACATGCTACCTTCTTCAGCAGAAATTTCTACTTTTTGCCCAAAATCTGAGAAATTTTTCTGCAGCGCTTCTTGAACTTTTCCAGAACAATTTGCACTTTCTTGCCCACGAGAAACACTCGTAGCATTAGCTAAAATTTCTTGGGGCGCTATATGATCAAAACGTGCGCATTGACCCATATAAATCAAGACGTCAACAACTATAACCAAACAAATTATGATAATTGGCAAACAAATTGCCATCTCAACGCTCATTTGAGCATGTTCATCTTTTAGCTGATTAGCAATCCCAGTCTTTAGCTGCTTGCAAGCCATATAATCTTTATCGCCTATCGAGCACTTACTAGCAGTGTGGTGTTCGCTATGCCCTAAATGCTCGATAGCCTCTAGCCGTCCGCCAATTTTTCGATTTTTACAAGCAATGCTCATCCTGAAAGCGCCCCCTTTACTTTTGTGCGCAGCTCATTGTAGAGTTGCTCAAAGTTTTCTGGGATTGGCAAGGTCAGCTTACCGCCTTCTCCAGACATGCCCAAAAGTTCTATTCCAAGTTTTACGATTTCAAAGCCGTCCTTTGATAGGTACTGCCCCATATCATCAAGTTTTGGCAGCTCATCTAGGAGCGCAGACATGCCTTCTATCTGAACGTTTCCAAGTTTTTCTGCAGCCTGTTTAAGGTTTAGCAAAACTGATGCCGCCTTGCCATCGCTTCTGGCTAGAACTTGAGATGTGTTTACCAAAACGGGCTTATAGCTTGTTAAATCTGCAGGTTCTAGACCTGCTTCTTTGATTGTTGTTCTAAACGTATCTGCTGCCCAAGAAGACAAACTGTCTCCTATAATTGGAATCGAGCCAAGTACAGTGTTAAAGCCATCCACTATTCCTTCGTTGCCCTTAGTGTATACTTGCAATAACTTTGACCAGCCGCCAAGCAGCATTTTTGTAATCCCAGAAGCTGCAGAATCACTTGGAAGCATACCAGCTGCAACGTCATTTATAACACTATCTGCATCCTCTCCTTCATCGGGGGCAAGAGTTGCTGCAGATATTGCAACGCGCGTTCCTAGGCTATTTTCTCCTGTAGAAAAATTGCTCAAATGAGGAACGCTTGCTTTAGAAGCCGTAACAATACAAACACACCCATAGCGCCCAGGAGGCTGCGGATCATAGCGAGCACCTGCAATACTTTTTAGCGCCCTATCTAAGCTATCCTTTACACGCTGACCCAAATCTTGGAGGTCTCTTTGCAGTTCTTGACGCTCTTCTTGTGCTGCTTTATAGTCATTTGCTGCCTCAACCAATGCCTTATAGTGATACTCAAAACCATTGTTTATAGAAGTAGATGCAGAAGGAACACGTCCAAGCGTTAGTGGGCGCATTTTACACTCAGAACACACGCGCAAGCTACCACTGTCTATGCCAGCTACGCTAGCGCTGCTAGATGGACTTTCTTTTTGATATTTTGGACATCCTGTATATGCATGTAGAGTGCGTTTGCCGTCCTTAATGCTTGTTGGATATATTGCCTCGGTATAAAGAAATGTAGAGCGAATTTCTTCAGTATTTCTTGCCAAAAATTCAAAGTTAGGTATCTCGTTTCCTTGAGCATCTTTTTGCACAGAGCCTTTTGAAACAGTGTCAAGCGCATACTTATAAAAACGTTTGCGCGCAACAGATTCTGCAACTTCTTCAGGGCTTCCGTCATAGTTTTCTGC
>CAVEKR010000196.1:0-3014 GCA_963616365.1 Bacteroidaceae bacterium | reverse complement strand
GTGGTACAGCTGCTACAACTGCAACAGCAGTTTATAAGAAAGGTAAAGAGCTAGGTCAAGCTGGTGGCATTACATGGGGCACAGATGCAATAGTTGCAACCATGGATACTTACCAAGACGCACTCTCTATTGCCCCTTATGCCTATGCTAAACATGCTCCAATCTTCTTAACCGATAGGGGCACAAAAGATATCCGCGGCTCGGTACAAACCTTTATTAAAGACGGCGGCTTTACTCGTACTTTGATTGTTGGTGGTATTGGTGCTGTTACACAAGATGTTGAAAGCAAGGTAGTTGCTGCTAAGCGTATTGCTGGTGGTAGTGCTTATACAACCTCTAAAGAGATTGCTAACTTTGCTTTGACAGAAGGTGGCATGCAAGCAACACACACTGGTATTGCTTGTGGTACAGCTTATCAAGACGCATTATGCGGCGCTGCACTTTGCGGTAAGCAAAACTCAATCCTTTTGCTCGCCGATGACAATAAGCCAAGCTCCAAATATGCTCCTGCTGTAGGCGTTATCTCTGCTCATAAAGGTAGCGTTGCCAAGAGCTACATCTTTGGTGGCATAGCTGCTGTTTCTCAAACAGTAGAAGACGCCGTCCGCGCCGCCATAAAGTAAGCTTGCCGCTCAAGCAAACACTGCCCACAAATTCAAAAAGCTCCATGCATTCATGCGTGGAGCTTTTTTGTTTGTAGCGTGGTGTTCGCCATGAAAAACGCCGCTACCACTGTGGTGTTCGCCATTGAAATTGGTGGGCAATTTTCAAAGAAAGGGCTATGGCTCTAGACAAGGAAACGGAATTACGTACACATCGTTTTCTTTGTCATAGCGTGCAAATTCGCCAACGCCTGTTACCACAGCCATAAAAGAAGGCGCAGGATTTCTAGCAGCAGGATTTAGCGCAACTTTATTGCGCAGGCGATTAAGGCTTGATATGCCGTCGGCAACTTTGTCTTCGCCCAATTTGATTTCAATCGCTGCCCATCTTCCATCTGTGAGCTCAATAATCACATCAACTTCTAGCCCATCGGCATCGCGATAATAACAGATTGGCATGTTGGAAGCAGGCGAGCTAGAAGCGTTTTTCAAAGCGCTTGCAAAAACTGAGATATCGTGCACAACGAGCGTTTCAAACAAAAGGCCAAAGATTTGCCCTTCAGACAAGATTCTGGTCTCATTAAAGTTCAGCAAACTTGCTGCTAAAGAAACATCGCTAAAGTATCTTTTTGGAGCAGTTCTTACTCTAGACTTAGACCTAACTGGCGCATCCCAGCCAGATAAACTATTTATGAAATAAAGGCTCTCAAAGATGTCAAGATATTTTCTTGCAAGTTTGGCAGCGTCACGCTTGTCTGCAACGCTGGCAATGTCAGCGCCAATAGTCTGAAGCTTTGCACTTGAGCCTAAATTTCTAGCTAATGAGCTGGCAACGCAGCGCGCCTCTTTGCTTTTTCCGCCTTTAGAAGGCACGCTAACGTCAAAAACAGAATCAAGGTATTCTGCTGCAATGTTTTTGGTCTCGTTGCTAGTGCGGCCTATTTGAGAAGGCCAACCGCCAATAATGATTCTATTAGCATAAAAATCGAGACCAAATTTTTTGCCCCTTACATTTTCAAAATCATTGTCAAAAAGAGAAGATAAAGAGACGCCACCAGGGGCTTCTCCTAGTTCAAATTGAGTCATGGTGCTCATTTTTAATGTAGCAATTCTGCCAGCACCACTATGAAAAACCTGTTCTTTATTTGGAGTTGAAGATCCAGTTAAAATAAACTGACCTGGCGCATTTGATTCGTAGTCAATCTCATCTCTTACGCAATCCCAAATCCTAGGGACTTCTTGCCACTCGTCAATAACAACTGGTTTGTCTCCAATTAAGGCTATTCGCGGATCTGAGCTGACCAAGTCTTTTGTGTCATAGTTGCTTAGTCGAGTTAAGGATTCTCCAAAAGCTAAAGAAGTCCATGTTTTTCCGCAGTACTTTGGACCTTGAACCTCAACAGCTCCAAAACGCGTTAACAGCTCGTCAACCTTGCTATCAACAACCCTAGGTAAATACCCATCTCTTTTTAATTTGCCGTATTTCATAATACAGCTATTATACAGCATCTTTGTCATTTTAGAGTGAAAATTTAGGTCATTTTAGAGGGAATTTTTGGGTCATTTTAGAGGGAGGGGGGCGCGCGTGGTGTTCGTCACGAAAAACGCCGCTAAGACTGGGGTGTTCGTCAATATGAGTAGCAAGGCAATCTATGAGAAATGTGCTTTTTTGCTTTAAGTTTGCTTTTGGGGTTGCAATGGGCGCTTGTAAATGGCAATCTATAGGGGTATGAAAAAACGGCTTATGAGCAAACATACAGCAGTTTTTACTTCTTGTGCCACGTTTAGCCAGCGCGCTTTTGTCACAGGGCTGCTACTTTTGACGCTTTCTTGCCTTGTCTTTCCTGCGAGTTTTCCTGCTAGAGCTTTTGCAACCGATTCCTCTTTGTTTTCGTTTTTGTCTGCAGGCACATCTAGCGAGGCAGTCTCTATTCCGCGAGTGAGCATGAATTTTGAGCTCCGCGGAGAAAATCCTTACGATTATCCAGTTTTCACCTTTCAATTTTCAGCAGAAAAAAATAATTGCCCCATGCCAAGCGGGTCAGATGGCTCGATTTTGACGCAGACCCTAGAGGGCGCAGGAAGCATTGATTTTGGTTCTATCAGCTTTGACAAGGCGGGCGTTTACACTTACGAAATTTCTCAGCTGCCCTGCGATAGCCCAGCTTGGCGCTATGACGAGACAAAATATCAATTCAAAGTGGTGGTCGTTGAAAAAGATGGGGGCTTGAGCACCACAACTTCGCTTACAAATGCCTCGACGCAGGAGGGCTGCGATTCGATACTTTTTACAAACATCTATTGCCCTTCTCAGGCGCAGGACAACGAGCAATTTATAGAGAGCCACACATCTGATGAGCAGCTAAAACCCAATACGCCAGAAGAGTATAGTTCAGAGATGATAGGCCCTGT
>CAVEKR010000195.1:0-3029 GCA_963616365.1 Bacteroidaceae bacterium | reverse complement strand
TATTGGCATATTGGAAATTCTGCACGCAAGTCTGCCAGTGAATACGCTCGCAAAAATTGTTCAAACTACTTTGAGTTCCAGCACAATTGGCCTCAAATCGTGCGCGGCATGTGGGATTATAGACCTCTTGCCAGCCAGCTTGAGACAATGCATTCTGTTAGTGCTACCAGCAACTTTACGGGGCGGTTTACTCCCGTTAGCTAACCAGCTTTATTTCATAGCGAACACCACGCGCGCAATCCAAGCTAAAATTCGCTAAATCAAACAGCTGTATACACAAGTGTCAAGCAGTTTTTATGTAGGAAAAGTGCAGATTTTCCGTTTTTTTTTTTTTTCTTGAAAAGTCTTGAACACTTTCTCTTTTTTGTCCTATTCCCGTGAGACAAATTTTTCAAAAACTTTTATAATTGGACAGTGTCAGAACGTGTGCACAGTCAATGTGTTTGCTGGCATTATGGCATCGTGTTTGCCAAGGCAGTCATGCGCTAGCAAAGGCGTGTCTGTCAAAATGGTGGCACATACAACACGGGCATACAACACGGGTGTTCGCCAAAATAATGGCGCACATAAAGCACGTGTTCTTTAGCGTAATGCTATATACAACACGGGTGTTCGCCATTAAAAACGCAAACAGTGCGTATGAACAAAGCGTGTAAAAGTGCGTAATGCGGCATAAAAACACATGTAGACTGTGCTATCTCTGTAAGTTTGTTTGGTCCTTAATGTAAGGGAGGCAAGAAGATGGAAACATCAAAATTGGCTGCAAAGTCTGTGCAGCAGGCAAAAGCTATCAAGAAGCGCTATTTAATAGCAGCTATTTGCGTAGTGGCTCTTATTGCGATAAGCGCCTTTGTTTGCGTGCAGGCCTCTATGGCGGCAAACACAGCCAACTACACCGTTGAGCACAAGTTTGAACAGGCAGACGGTACTTGGCGAGTAGACAGTTCTTCAACTCAGACGCTTTCAGGGGAGGTGGGTCAAGAAACAGAGGCAGAGGCTAATGTTGTGCCAGGTTATACGCCACTTAGCGTTGCGCAAAAAACCATTAAATCTGATGCTTCTACAAAGGTGATTATTGAGTATAAGCCAAGCTATCATAAGGTCACCTTTAATATGGGCGGAGAGCTTGATGACGTTGTTGTAAGTGGCATTGCTTATGGTCAGAGCTTGACTGCACCACCAAATCCAACTTCTCCAAATTCTTATACGTTTAAGGGCTGGTATTCTGATAGCACTTATAAAACTTCAGTTAATTTGAGCACATATACTATGCCAGATGAGGATATTACTCTTTATGCCAAGTGGAAAAAGGGTTATGACCTTACATTTAACTATAATGGCAATGGTACTGCATCTGTCGTAGAAGAATATGCGGCAGGAAAAACCATAACTAAGCCAGCAGATCCAACGCGTTCAGGATATATGTTTACTGGCTGGTATAGCAATAGTAGTTGTACTACCCTTTGGGACTTTGAAAATGGGGTTATGCCTAGCAACGATATGATACTTTACGCTGGGTGGAAGTCTCTTGGTGCTTTTTGGATTGCACCTGCTTCTAAAATAACTACTGGCAATACAAAAAATACCACTTATCAAACCAACGCAAGTTATACAAGTCCTGAGGCTGGAGTTATAAAAACAGCTAGTGAGGTTGCTGCTGATGTAAAGAAAATCATAAACGGCGATTCAACGGTTAAAGCTGAATACACAAAGTATATGACTGACGATAATTATCACCTTTATACCAAGTGGAATGGCTCAACTGAAGACTCAGGATTTGCTGGAACTTACAATGGAGATGCTGGTACCTATAGCACTGGTACTAATTCACAAGATGATAATAAATATGTAGAGTTTCGTATTGTGGAAGTTGGTAGCCACTATGCTGGACCTAATCTTGCCGTTTCAGATAGCTCTGCATTGACTTTTCAAGCAACACACTCTTTGCCGACCGCATATCAAATGAAGACTGAAGAAAATAACACTGGCGGATGGGGCGCCAGCGATTTGTTTACCAAAATGTGGGAGGGAGAAATTTATAATAACTTTGATTCTGGTTTTACAAAAAACCTGCAGTTGGTTGATAAGTATTATTTTCAAGGTGGCTCATCTACAATGGCAGCAAACCGTGTAAATAGACTTTGGATTGCAAGTTATTCTGAAATTTCGTCAAACACTAGCTGGACAGATTATACTGGGATTAAAGAACAGGCAGAAGGTAAACAATATACATATTGGAGTACAAAAAATATTTCACCTTATGTAAGTGACGGATGGTCATCTGACACAACATTTAACTTTGCTACTGCTCCTTTGGGGTGGGCACGTTCTGGTAATACGACAGTTGCACCAGGCGCAGGTGATGAAGCATACGGTGGTGTCCAACAAATATGGTATCGTACTGTTCCCCATACGGCTGGAACCAGTGGTACTGATTCTACATGGCTAACAATGGCAGCATATGGTGACCTTTATGCTACAGCTAGTGCGAATAGTTACTATGGCGTTGTTCCTTGCTTCTGCTTTGGTAGCGGTATGTCTGTTAGCAGTGCAAGTAAGGCTTCTTCAAGCGCTGATGAGGCTTTAAGTGCGGATGAGGCAAGCACGCTTTCAGGCGCAGTTGCAGAAAGCGCCGTTGAAGAGGCAACAGCCGCCAACTTTAGTGCTCTAAAGTCAGGCAACTCAAACGGAAGCTCTTTGAGCGTTGACTATACTGCAGACAATGGTGTTCACTATGCTTTGTCTAGCACCACTGCAACAGTTGTTGGTCGTAACTCAAACTTTGATGCATTAACAACAGCAGAAATTCCTGAAAGCATTACAGTTGGGAGCAATACATATTCTGTTACAGGTATTGGCGCAAATGCGTTTTATGGAGCCACGGCGCTGCAAAGCATAACTTTGCCAAGCACTATTACATCCATTGCACACGATGCCTTTGGGTCATGTTCAAATCTTAGAACAATTAATCTTTCAGAGCTTACAAGCTTAAGTTCTATTGGCGCTTCTGCTTTTGAGAGCTGCTCAGC
>CAVEKR010000194.1:0-3037 GCA_963616365.1 Bacteroidaceae bacterium | reverse complement strand
GCTTAGTGTTTCGCCCGTTTTTTTTTTTTTTTTTAGCGCAACAATAATGTTATCCATGCTCTCACCGCCAGTAAAGGTATAAACGCCAGGCCGCAGGTCGTTATCTGCATTTTGCGAAGACACCGCATTAGTAAAGTCACGCTGCGAAGAAATGACTTTTTTCTCCTGCAAAAGCGCACCAATTTGCTTAGCGCCTGCCCCTTCTGGCACCTCAACTTCGATTTCTTGACCGTATAAAACCTCTTGACCAAAAGGCCTCACAATTACAAAAACGGTAGCTATAAGCGCCAACAAAACAACAGCTGCAATGATGAGCTTTTTTCTATTCTGCTTCTTTTTCTGATGTCGCTTTGCCACAGAATGCATACCGTAATAATCGCCCCTGCTGTTGGGATTAGAAACGCCATTACTGCTAGGATTAGGAATGCCATTGCTGCTAAGGTCAGGAATGCCCCTGTTATCAAAATGGCGAACACCCTTATTATTAGGATGGCGAACACCCCTGTTGTTGTAATTTGAAGCACCTCTGCTATCAAGATTTAAGGCGGCTTTATTATTGGGATTGGAAGCACCCTCATTATTCAGATTAGAGTTGGGATTATAATTTCTATTGTCAGTCATAAATAATCTCTACTTTCATTATGCAGCTTTTAACAGCTCCTTTTTGCAGCTAAACACCTACGATGTCATAATAATGGCGTGCCCCCCGACTACCTTCAAACATTCAGGTCTGACCCCAATGCTTTGGCAACTCCATACACTCGAATGGTCAAGTCTGAATAGTCAAGTCTGACCCCAGTGCATTCATATTCGAGCATCCTCGAGCATCCAAGTCTGACCCCAGTGTTTACGCTGCTCTACATGCTCGAACACTCAGGTCTGACCCCAGTGCTTTGGCAACTCCATGCACTTGAACATTCAAGTCTGACCCCAGTGCTTTTAAGTGTTTGCCAATCTCATTTAATTAGTGTCAACTTGTTGTTTTAGCCAATTTTCCAAAAAAAGCGACGCGGCGACAGCATCAATTTTGCCTCGCATTTGTTTTTCATTTAGACCTTGAGCGCGCAAAATCCGTTTTGCTTCTTTACTGCTCAATCTTTCATCGCAAAAATCAAAAGGCAAGCTAGCATCATTTGCAATGCCCAAAGCTTGTTCTTTTATATGACTGCCCTGCTTGCCAACTGTCCCATTTAGACTATATGGCAAGCCAAATAGCAGCATATCAGGGCGTTCGTCATCTAAAATTTGCCGCCACGATTTTGCACTGGAAAACACTTCGTTTGCCGCAACAACGCATACAGGAAACGCCATCTTTGTATCTGTTTGCCCACTAGCAACCCCAATACGACTTTGACCTATATCAAGTGCTAAAATACGCAAAAACACCTCTTGCTAACAATCTATGCCGCCAAACTTGTTCCTAAATCGCGCTAAATCTCGCCCGCCTTTACACTCAGGTCTAACCCCAGTGCAACTGGCGCGTGCGCTCAGGTCTGACCCCAGCGTTTGCGCAGCTTTACATGCTTGTACATTCAGGTCTGACCCCAGTGCTTTCAGCTATACAGCCAAGTCTGACCCCAACGTTTACGCTGCTCTACATACTCGAGCACACAGGTCTGACCCCAGTGCAACTGGCGGGTACACCCAAGTCTGACCCCAGTGCAACCGACCCCAGTGCAATCCTTGAACATTCAAGTCTGACCCCAGCGTTTGGAAGCGCCACGCGCCAACATTCAGGTCTGACCCCAGCGTTTGGGAAGCGCCACGCGCCAACATTCAGGTCTGACCCCAGCGAAATCAAGGTCTGACCCCAGTGCAATTAAGCGCCGCGCGCCAAGCCCAAGCCAAGCGTCAAGCACCAAACATCAAGTGTTAACAAAAATTAAATTCCCAAAAACTTTTTAGCGGCGGCGATAGCATCAGGTAACGCATCTATGTTATTGCCGCCAGCTTGTGCCATGTTTGGTTTTCCGCCGCCGCTGCCGCCTAAAATGGGGGCAATCTCTTTAATGACATCGTTGGCATTAAAGCCCGCATCTACTGCCTTTTCATTAGCAGCGGCTAAAACCATTGGTTTGTCTTTTTCATCATTTATAGCAAAGCAAACAAGTGCTGCTGCATCTCCTTGGGCGCGCTGTTTTACGACATCCCAAGCTTCGAGCATAACGTTTACTTTAAGAACTCTATCTAAATTAGCAATTACAACTTTATATTCGCCAGTATCCACAGCAGCTTCAAAGAGCTTGACAATATCTCCTTGCGCAGCCATGCGCTTAGCACGCTTTGCCTGTTTCTCAAAAATATCAAGCTGATTTGCCATTTTTTCTGTGCGCTCCGAAACATCCAATGGAGCAACCTTTAAAAAGCGCGCAGTCTCGCGCAGCTCTTCTTCCATTTGACTCATATACTCATATGCAGCCAAACTAGTAACTGCCTCTATACGCCTTGTGTTTGCACCGATAGAAGTTTCGTTAGTAATTTTGAACAAAGAAATTTCTGCAGTATTGCCCACGTGTGTTCCCCCGCATAATTCTTTAGAGAAATTGCCTGCCTCTACAACTCGAACAAATTCGCCATACTTTTCTCCAAACAAGGCTAACACGCCATTTTCACGCGCTGTGCTCAACGATGTCTCGTAAGCAAGAACAGGAAGCGCACTCATAATGACCCTATTACAAATGCGTTCTACCTCTAAAATTTCTGCATGATGCATTTGCTCAAAATGCGTAAAATCAAAACGCAACCCTTCAGGAGAAACACGAGAACCAGCCTGTTTTACATGGTCTCCCAAAACTTGCGCAAGAGCGCGCTGCAAAATATGAGTAGCAGTGTGATTGCGAGCGATTTTTGCGCGACGCTCCACATCAATGGCAGCTTTTACGCGCATACCCTTTTTAATAGTACCCGTTTTTACCTCGCAAATATGAACTACCAAATCTGGCTGCGGTTTTTTAGTGTCAAGAACCTGCAGCTCAAGTCCCTCTGCACTAATAATACCGCTATCTCCGACTTGACCGCCCATCTCTCCATAAAAAGG
>CAVEKR010000193.1:0-3045 GCA_963616365.1 Bacteroidaceae bacterium | reverse complement strand
CAATATATCATAGTTAGCCTCTTTTGCCTGCTCTTGCGCTGCCTTATCAGACAAACCAAGCTCTTGCAAAACGCCACCTGTCTCATAAGAAACACTAACGTCATAATGCGTTGAATCTTCTAGAGCAGTGTTTAGAGATGAAGTTACAGCTAGCCCAGAGCAGGTAAAAGTGATTGCCAAAAATATTGAAATGCAAACAGTGGCAATAGAAATAAAGGTTGTGTTTATCTTGCTTGAAATTTGGCGAACAATAAACATGTTAACGCCACGATAATAAAGCTTCTTGCTTGATTGAATAGCATGCAGCAAAAAAGAGCCCGAGGTAAAGAAAAACAAGGTAGTACCCACAATAAGCAAGACTGCCAAAAGGGTTAGCTTTTCTTGGGTAAGCGAGCCAAAGCCGTTTTCTTGCAAGGCAGAATAATAACAAAATGCAATGCATGCAACAGAGATAATAAATAAGATAACGGCAATCCAAGGGTTTTTTAGCCTTAGCTTTTCATTTTTCTTTTCTGCTTGAATAAGGTTGATAAGCTTATAGCGAGAAACCGTTATCACATTAAAGCAGGGTAACAAGAAAAATGACTGCAAAATAAATGACGGTAGAAATACAAGCGTCAAGAGAAAACACAAAGTTAAAAGTTGTAACCGTTACCTTAAACATGCCAGCTGTTATAAAAAGCATGAGTTGAGAGACTGCAATGCCTAAAACAATGCCGCATACTAAAGCCAAACATCCAACAAAAAGCGTCTCAAAAACAATGATTAAAGAAACCTTGGATCTATCCATGCCAAGTGTGATATAGATGGCAAATTCGCGCTTTCTTCTTCTTATAAGATAGCGATTTGCATAAATAACAAGAAAACCCAAGATAATGGCTACAAAAGCAGACAAGCCCTTCATGGCAAATCCAAGCATTTGGATCATGACTTTTTGCATGTCGTTCATGTCCATAGAGCTTGCTTGAGCAGTTATGGAATTGAAAGCATAAAAAATGCAAACGCCAAAAAGCAAGGTTATAAAATAGACGCTAAAGTCCTTGAAGCTCTTTTTGACATTTCTAAAAGCGAGTTGAAGATACATAGTTTTAAGCATCCTCTCCGCCAAGAAGCGTAAGCACAGCTATGATGTCATCAAAAAATGCTTGACGGCTTTTATCTGCTTTAAGAATTTCTTTGAACAAGTGCCCGTCTTGAATAAACAAAACACGACTTGCATAACTTGCAGCTACACAGTCATGGGTTACCATCATAATAGTTGTGCCCAAATTGGCATTGAGGTTTTCTAGGCTCTCAAGCAAAACACGAGCGTTTTTAGAGTCAAGTGCCCCTGTTGGCTCATCTGCTAGAACCATTGAAGGGTTACCAATAATGGCGCGCGCTGCTGCACTGCGCTGGCGTTGACCTCCAGAAACCTGATAAGGATATCTATCTAACTGATCTGAAATATTGAGCTGCGCTGCTACTTCTTCAACACGTTTAGCAATTTGTGTTGGGTCGACCTTTGAAATGGTGAGCGCAAGTGCGATGTTTTCGCGCAACGTCATAGTGTCAAGCATGTTTGAATCTTGAAAAATAAAGCCGAGTTGCTCACGCCTAAAACGCGATAGCTCTTTTTGCTTTAGCGCTGTAATATCTGACCCTTGCACATAAATGTGCCCGCTTGTAAGCGCATCAATTGTAGATATGCAATTGAGCAATGTCGTTTTTCCTGACCCAGAAGGTCCCATTATGGCAATAAATTCTCCTGGCATAACAGAAAAACTCACACCGTCTAAGGCTTTTGTGATGTTTTCTTTATGCCCATAGTGCTTTGCAACATCTTGCACTATCAAAACAGGGTTGGCTGTAGTAGTCATCTAGTTCTCCTTGTTGTTGTTTACTGTTTGTTTAACGTTTGCAGCGGCAGCTGAGCTGCCTTGATGTCATTTACCGTTTGCAGCGGCAGCTGGGTTTCCTCTCTTTCTTATTGCTGCTTTTGCCGCTTTTTTGTTCATCGTTGCCGTTTACTTTTGTCGTTTGTTTTTGTAGCTAGTTTGCAAAAAATATAAGTTTCATATTTTTTACTAGCAATCCTAGTAATTTTACGTTAAAGTTAGGTCTTTCGTGAGCAAAAAATTGGAGTGAAATTGAAAAGTAAAACAAAACAAGAAATTTTGGTCGTTGCTGTGGCGCTATATTGCTCTTGTCTGCTAATCTCAAACGTCATTGCAGGCAAAACTTTTGCATTCATTGAATGGCAGCTGCCCTGCGCTGTTGTGATATTTCCGCTTGTCTACATAATCAACGACATGCTCACAGAAATTTACGGTTTCAAAATTGCACGAAACGTAGTTATTTTAGGGTTTGGGATTAATCTTTTAGCAGTTGGAGCATATAGCATAACAATTATGTTGCCCGCTTCTCAATTTTTTGACGAACAGGCTGGTTTTGAGGCAGTGCTTGGTTCTACGCCACGCATGCTTATTGCAAGTCTAAGTGCATATATTGTTGGCTCGCTTATAAATGCCAAGGTCATGGACGCATTGCACCAAAAGTTCCCCAAGCTTTTGATGTTTAGATGCATTGGCTCTACCCTACTTGGAGAAAGCGCCGATGCTGCACTTTTTATAAGCATTGCCTTTATAGGAACCATGCCTCTTGAGGCGCTTCTTAGCATGATTTTGCTTCAAGCAGGGTTCAAAACGCTTTACGAAATTATCATTTATCCCATCACAAAAGCCGTCATCACAAAGGTAAAAACCCTACCCGAAGGCTCATTTTAACTTAGCGCACAAGTAACGAGGCGTTCGCCATTAAAAGCGCCCGCAAGCCCAGTATGGTGTTCGCCATTATTAGCGTCCACACTATCAGGGTGTTCGCCATTATTAGAGTCCACACTAGAAGGGGGGCACGTCATTAAAGAATTTGCGATAATAGCTTATCTCTCCACTCGGTGTCAAAAGAGCCCATATCGACCTCAAAAGCATTATGAACTTCTTCAATTACATTGTCATACTTCTTGGGATTAAACATTAATTTGGCAAGTTCATCATTGTTTAAAGG
>CAVEKR010000192.1:0-3059 GCA_963616365.1 Bacteroidaceae bacterium | reverse complement strand
TATTTGCCATTGCAGCAATGGCGCAAAACCCACCTTTAGCTGCAGCTCTCATTCCAGATAAAACGGTTTCTTTATATTCATAGCCTGGGTCTCTTAAGTGAACATGAGAATCTATCATTCCAGGAATTAAAATGCAACCTGTGAGGTCTCTTTCTACGCATTTTTGCGGTTTTGTAATGCCGCTGCTGGTGCTTTTGCTAGTAGCGCTGTTATTATTGCCTGCGACGTTGTTGCTACTGCTTGCGCCACGCGTGGCAATTTCAACCACTTTTCCATCGCGAATAAGTATATCTGCACATTCATCAAGGTTTACAGCAGGGTCAATAACATGTGCACCTTTAAGCATTAAAGCCACAGACGTCACCTCCTAAGAGCAAATACATGCAAGCCATGCGCACAGCAACACCTGAGTTTACTTGATCTAATATCAAAGAATTTGCTGCATCGGCTGCATCTGAGCTAAGTTCAACTCCCCTATTTATAGGTCCTGGATGCATGATAATTGAATCTTTTTTCATGCGCGCAAGGCGAGTAGCATCTATTCCATAAACTAAAGCGTATTCGCGCAAAGAAGGAAAATGAGCAGCCTTTAAGCGCTCTGTTTGAATGCGCAGCATATATAGCACGTCTAGCTCGGGCAATACTTCATCAAGGCTGTGCGCTATGCGCAAAAAAGATGCGCCCGCGCTACTGGCATCAGCACCACCAACAGGGCGTTCGCCCGCGCAATCACAGCCGCCACCAGTAGGGTGTTCGCCGTTATTAGCGCCCGCTGCACCAAAAACGCCAGCAATATCACCAGCAGTTTTAGCTGCTCGCCCAGCCTTTTGCGCCGCCTCCAAGCAGCGAGCATAGGGCTTTGCAGGCAAAAGCGTTGGCGGAGATATAAGGGTCGGGTTAGCACCAGCCATGATGAGCAGCGGCAACAGCGAGCCCACAACCCGCGAATGAGAGATATCGCCCACAATGCCAACGTTTAGACCTTCTAGCTGCCCAAAGTGCTCACGCATACTAAAAGCATCCAGCAAAGCTTGGGTAGGATGTTGGTGTTTTCCATCGCCTGCGTTTATAATGTGCGCACTAATATGGTGCTTGAGCAGGCGCGGAGCCCCTTCTTCAGAGCTTCTGATTATGACCATGTCTGCATTCATCGCATCAAGCGTTTTAGCAGTGTCTATTAAGGTCTCGCCCTTTTTGGTAGAAGAGCTGGCAGCAGAAAAGTTTATTACATCAGCAGATAGGCGTTTACCTGCAATTTCAAAGCTGGTGCGCGTGCGCGTGGACGGCTCTAAAAACAAATTGATAATGGTGCGACCGCGCAAGGTCGGCAGCTTTTTTATCTCGCGGCTGTTTACCTCTTTAAACGCGCGCGCCGTATCTAAAATCTCGACAATGTCTGACAGGTCTAAATCTTCAATATCAATTATCGAATCGTGGTTAAAACTCATAGCACGTCACCTGCGCAAAAGTCATAAGGCGCACCGCATGTGTAGCCCACGCCGCCCACGTAGGCAGCAAACTCACAAGACGCCGCCCGCGCCACACACCCCGCATGCATCATCTGCCCCGCCTTCACAAACAACAAACTCATAGCACATCACCTGCGCAAACAACGTCTTCAAATGCCTTATCGAGCGCTTGAGCACTTTGCACAGGAGCAGAACCCACATGCTCTGAATTTGACGCATCAGAAATTTCTACACAGGTTTTGCCATCGAGCGGCTCGCATAAAAAGTACACATTTTGATTTTTTGAGGTGGGGATATTTTTTCCGACAAAATCTGGACGAATGGGCAGCTCTCTATGCCCTCTATCTATGAGCACGGCAAGCTGAACACAAGCAGGGCGCCCAAAGTCGCGCAACGCATCTAAGGCGCAGCGTATGGTGCGTCCTGTGTATAAAATATCGTCCACCAATATGACAGTTTTGCCTTCTAGGCTAAAAGGAATTTCGCTTTTATGCGCCGTGGGAGCATAACTTGCAATGTCGTCACGATAAAAACTGATGTCAAGACGCCCGACTTGCACCTTGACGCCCTCGATTTGTTCGATATATGCCGCTAACTGGGCTGCTAGCAAGTCCCCGCGCGTAACAATGCCCACTAAAACAATGTTTGCAGCACCGCTGTTTGCCTCTAAAATCTCGTGCGCTATGCGCTTTAGGGAGCGCTCGATACCCGCCTTATCAAGTATGGATATTGCTGCAGTTTCTGCAGATATAGGTGTTATTTCTGCTATTGCAGGTGCGGTTTCTGTAGGTATGGGTGCTGTTTTTGTTGGCGAACACCCTGCCCGCTTTGACACAGCCTCATCTGTATGTGTGCCTGCACTTTTGTTATTTTTTTCTTGTATCATCTGCCACCTTTTTCTTTTTGTATCTCTCAAGGACTACAACTTAAAAGTTAAGGTTTATGCTTTATGTTTTGTGAGCTCGCTTTGTGAGCTCGCTTTGTGAGCTCGTTTTGTGAGCTCGCTTTGTGAGCCCGTCGTGGCTGCACGTTAGCTGCGGTTTGCGCACCTACTACCGTAGGGGCACGCCCGCTTTAACAATTGCATATATATTAGCGCAAGAAGAATGTTTATTTGCGCAGGAAGGTTCAAAAAACACTAATAACACTTATAGTAGCTTCTAAGCTTTCTTTCAAAAAATAACCAGCAATTATGTACAAATGCGAGCAATTATGCATAAGGAGTGAGTTTTTGTTGAAAAAAGAAACAAATTGGTTTTAGAAACGATTAAATGCTTTTTTAGATAGACTTTTTGAAGTATAATATTTGCTTGCTCTTCAGATAAAAAGCTCTTGGCGCAACTTTTACAAGCTTTGCTTTTTGTTTGCTTTTTTGCAAACCTTGCTTTTTATAAACTTGCTTTTGCAAGCTCTGCTTAAAGGTCTTACCACTAGCAAGCCTTGTTTTTGTAAGTTTTGAAAGTTTTGCCTTAGGCTTTTTAGCTCTTAGCTTTTATTTAATAGCTCAAATAATAAGAAAGGAGAGGGAAGTAAATAAAAAGAGCAAATGAGGAACATGTCTTTTAAGCCATGGTTAAGCCATAGTTAAAC
>CAVEKR010000191.1:0-3123 GCA_963616365.1 Bacteroidaceae bacterium | reverse complement strand
AGACGCATAATTTTTAGTTTTATCATGCGCCATGTTAGTAATGTTTGCAAATTGTGCAAGCTCTGTAGCCGCTGTTTCTGCGTCCATATTTGTTGCAATATCAAGCCCGCTAACAACTTTTGCAAACATATCAAGCTCATCAATGCTATAACCTAGCTGTGCGCCTAAACTTTCAATACTTAAAAGCTGATCAGCGCTTACTGGTTGCACCTTAGAGTACTCAATAGCACTATTTTTTAGTTGTTGATATTGTTCATCTGTGCCATCGACTGTTTTTTTAACACTTGTGAGCGCTGTATCTACTGTAGTTGCCGCCTTAATGCTTGCAGCGCCCACAGCTGCTAAAGGAACAGAAACATTGCGTGTTAAAGTTGAACCTGCATTTCTTAACCCTTCGGTTGCATTAGTAATTTTTGTGCCCGCTTCTTGCAAATCAGAACCGAGCTTACCCATGCCAGATTGAGTACTTTTAAGTTTTTGTAATTCAGATTCGTACTTTTTAACCTCTGCTTCACATTGAGCAATATCATATTGTAAGGCACTCCATTGTTGAGTGCTCATATTTTGTTTGCCAATTTGACTTTCAGCCGCTTTTAATGTTTCAAGGCGCTTTTTTGCATTTTCACATTGGCTGCTAACTAAAGACAATTTTCGCGCGAAAGTTTCAGCGCCTGTGCCTTTAAGCTCTGTTTTGCTTAGTTTTTGAAGTTCGCTTTGTAAAGCTCTTGATTCTCTTTCTCCTTGTTTGAGAACTTTTGTCAAGCCTTTGTCGCTAGCGCCTATTTCAATTGTTAAGCCTTTATATACTCCAGCTGCCATTGAATTTGAGTCCTAACCTAATAATTTATTTATATCATCTTGAGAGGCGTCCCTATATGTTTTAGGCGTGTTTTCTTCGTTAGAAAAAGCAATATCAACAAACGCTATAAAATCGCGCATGTTCATTTGCCTTATTTCATCAAAAGAGAATCCGAGTTTATGAAGCGCTAAAACATCGCGCCATGCGCTCCAAAAGTCGCGCGAACCAGTTTCGGATTTTTTGGGTTTTACGGGTCTGTTTTTCACAAAACATCTCCGCATTTAACGCGGAGTCTATCACCTCCCAAGGCGCGTTCTCTAAACTAAACGCGCTCGGCTCAAACTCTTTAAGCCACGTTTCATAAGGTGAAATAGATGTATCAGCTGTTTTGTGCATAGCCCATACAAACTTTAAAAAATCAGTACCAAAAGTGCCGCGCTTATATGCTTCTTGCAAGTCAATAAGCATGTCGCTATCAAATTCACGTGCATATTCAAAAAGCGTATAAGGGGAGCCTTGGAGGCGCACCATGCGCCCCCAAATAACTACATCAACCATATTTTTCTACACCGTAGGAGCAATGGTTGGCTCATAAACTGCAGTAAACCAATTTGTATAAGCTGCGCAGGTGCTATCACAACTTGCACGTGTAATAGACTGATCGTTTATTGTTGCAGGTATCATAGTGATCTCAAGTTTTTCAGTTTGAGGTTCAATACTGTCTTCAGTAGTAGAATACTCATTGCTCGGACGTGTAGCAGTAACGTTATAAAATATATTACGACGTTTGTTTACATCGCCTTTAACTTCAAAAAGCAATGCAAACGGGGCAGGGGCAGCTGTGGCATCTTCAACTACTACACCTTTAGTGTCAATTTTGAAGTTCAAAATCTTTTTCAAAATATCATCGGGTATTAAAGCCATTTCAAGCTCGCCTGTATAGCCACCATTTGATGTAAAGGTTGCGTATGCAATATCGTCTGCATAAAACTTTGACTGATCACCTTCTGGGTCAGTTGTTAAATTTACAGCGCCCGGTATATGCACAGGCGTATCATAGCCATCATCGGTTTTAAGCGCTATATATACGTTTTCTAAGCCAAAACGCACTTTATTATCTGCCATTGTTAACTCCTTTATTTAATCGTTGTAAAGTCATATTCAACTTGGTACAAATTCTCTGTGTCTAAATTCAGCTCAACGGTTTTGCTCCATTGAGTTGAATTACTCAAAGCGCGCTCAATTTTATCTTGCGCGCCGTCGTTTTTTGTTTCGCTTACTAAGTAAGCTTGCCATGTTTCGATATTACAAAAATGTCCATCATCAGCATAAAAATCGGCTCTTTCATCTTCAATGTATCGAATATAAGGATATGAAGGAATGTAGCCTTCAGGACTTTTGTTATAAACAACAGGCAGCCCTGTTTCTGCTAATATTGCAGCCACTTTTTCTCTGCTCATGATTTTAACTTTCTCTCAAATGCTTTTTTACCTACTTCAAAAGCAGGCGCTATGTGAGGTTTTCCAGATACCCAGCCAGCGCCGCTACGTTTAGCATGCCCTTTTTCCAATAGGTGAGTAAGCTGCCATTTTTTCCTGTTACGGATGACTACACTTTCAGCGCCCAACTCACCTTGCATTGTTGCACTCCAGCTTTGAGCGTATACGCCCGTGTTAGTAGGTGATTTTTCTTTTACAGCCTCGCGCGTTTCTTTTCCTACAGCCACTAAATCATTGTGTAGATTTGCGCGAACTTCATCGCTGTATTCAGTCAAAATCGCTGCCATAGCGTCGCTAAATTGCGATGCGTCTACTACTTTACTCATTAAGCACCGCCATAAAAGACGCAAACTCACCTTTACCGTCAACATCTACAATGCCGCGCACATTATAGCGTTTGTCATCATAAATAATGAAGGTGTTTACAGAGCTCAAACTTGAACAACCATCAAAGAACGGGACTACAAAGTAAAACGCGTGTATTGCTGTTGTTTGCTTAGTTATTCCAGCGCTCTCTGCGCTCTCTGTTGCGTCCTGTTGACGCATTTGTGCCGCGCCCGTATAAATTACCGTTTCAGTGCTTTGCGCGTCTCCTAGAGCATTTAATGACGTCTCAAGAGTAACTATAGAGATGTTTACATTATTCTCTAAGCCTGTATAAGATATAAGCGCTGTTTGCACCCATGGCAATTTCCATAAATCACCAAAGACCCCTAGCGCGTTATAACAATCACTAAAACCTGCAACTTTTAAGTTTTCACCGCGAACAATAGCAGGCGCGCCCTTATGTAGCGCGCCTGTTTTAGGAAGGCGCAAAGTATATGC
>CAVEKR010000190.1:0-3130 GCA_963616365.1 Bacteroidaceae bacterium | reverse complement strand
CGGCGAGTTCCGCAGCGACAAAAAACCCTGCTTTAGCAGGGCTTTTTTTGGAGCGAGGACTGTTTGAGCAAGGAGCGTGCGACCCGCTCTTTACACGGTTAACACATACTATAAACCTACTTTTACGTAGGCTTGCTCACAAGCCAGCGGGGTGTTCGTCATGATAATGGTTGAAACCAGTGTGGGGGCACGCCATAAAAAAACGCCGCCACAAATGTGACGGCGCCTTTGAAAAGTTTAGCTGCTATAAAATGAGCAGCCTTATAAAAGTTAAAAGCTTAATTATTTGCTTGCTGCTGCAATTGCGTTAGCAACAGTATCGGAAACAGCTGCAGTGCCTCCAAAGATATAAGAACCTTTAAGTGTTGCTTTGTTCTTAGCGATGACAGCGTTTACATTTGTAGAGTTTTTGTCATCTGCTAATACCAAAATGGAGTTATTCTTGCCGCATAATGCTGCGCCACATAAAGCATCTTGATAGGTTTTGCCTGTAGCAACTCCAGTGTATGATGCTCCCATACCGTTTTCAATGCAGAAATTAGCAACTGCTTTGCAAGTGGTATAAGCTGTGCCGCCCTTAAGACGAGTTGGGCTTGTAACTTGAGCCTCTACAGTGTCTTTTACAGCGCTTGTGCCACCAACAATAAGTGTGCGTGTAAAGCCACCGTTTTTAATGAGGCTAGCAGTGGCAGTACCTAAAGTACCTTTTTTAAGATCAGTCAAAAAGATTGGTGCCTTTTTGGCGTAAGCATATGGTGCAATAGAGAGTGCATCTTGGAAGCTATCTACTGTTGCAACAATTGCATCTGAGCTCCAGCTACCATATTTTAAGCCTTCATTATAAACTTTGCGTGCTGTTGTAGGAGCAGTGCCACCAGCAATACGGCTAACGTTTGTAGCAACTGCCTTTAGCTGTGTTTCTACAGATGTGCTAACAGCAGATGTACCACCAACAATGATGACATTTTTAATGCCTTTAGAAGTAATAAGTGACTTTGTTTGGCTAGATAAACTAGATGGGTCTGTCATAAGCACTGGGCAGTCTAGCAAACCAGCAAGTGCTGTTGCAGCCAATGCGTCTTGATAGCCTTTATTTGTAGCAACAATAGCGTATTCGCTTGATGTCCAGCCGTTATTAACGATTGCCTGCATGGTTGAAAGCGCTGTGCCGCCCTTAAGACGAGTCCAGCTGCCGCTTGTGCCAGTAATCTCAAAAGTTTCTTTTATTGTGCCACTAAAGTTTCCTGCACCAGTAATGGTTACGCTTGCAAGACCAGGATTTACGTTTCCATTATAAGAAACGCTGTAATCAGCTGCATCAAGAGTTATACCAAATGGCAATTTAACTGATGAAATAGCAGGTGTTTTTGCTGTGCCATCTGAAGTATAGCTTGTAGCCTCAAGGGTTATGCTTGCCTTAGAAATATCAACTTTACCTGTTGCATCTGAGGCAAGATAAGAAGAAGGTTGCAAAGCAGTGTTTACCTTAGTGCCACAGGCCTTAAGATAGCTTACGCCTTCTTGTAGCTTTGCTTGAACAGCATCGGCATTATAGGTGCTTGCATCAGCTTCAGTCCAAGTTAGATAGTTTGCTGCATCTGTTGCATTATAATTGCGAACACCATCCATTGCCTTATCAATAACTTCTGCAAGTTTATCTGATTTGATGTGATAGAACTTGTCGTAGTAATAGCAAATCCAGTCATCTTGGTCAATAACTTCTGGATAAACAAATCCGAGCACACGACCAATGTTTTGGGTGTTTTCTACTGAGTTCATGACAACACCATACATAGAACCTGGATACCCTTTTATAGCGTTGGTTGTATAGTAAGTCTTCTTTACAAGTGAAGCATCCATTTTTGCAACAATTTGGTCAGGGTCAGTTAGAGCCTCGCCTGCACCGCCGCTTTGACCACCAATGACGATTGCATCGGCTTGTGCAAGCTCATCTGCTGTAGCTGTTTCTTTTCCTAGCTTGTCAATTAGGTTGTCAGAGACTTGCTCGCATGCTTCAAGCAATTTATTTGAAGATGCTGTGCCTTCTGCAACACCAGACTTGAGCAATGTGAATGTCTTAGCGGTTTCATCATAGCTGCTTACAGCTGCAACAGTCTTTTTTGAGACAGTCTCGTTATTGATGGCCTCTAAGATGTATCCTTGCGTACCAATAATGTAGCGCTCTAAGTTTTTAGCAATATCAAGAGCTGAACCGTAACGCAGGTGTTTTTTGCCATTGCTATCAGCAACTACTTTGTCTCCAGCCTCTGCCAAAGCATACATTTCTTTAATGATGTTCTCGTTTGTTGCCGTGTAATATTCAACTCCAATAGGGCTATATTCGACGCCCTTAGCAGTGCTAATAGCTCCAGCGTATTCCTCGCTTGTATAATCAACGTTTCCGTTTGAACCACCAACACCAATTACTACATCTGGAAGCAAGTCCCAAACTGCATCGTCAGTTGCGTCTACACCATAAGCTGCCAAAGAACCCATGGGTCCGCGTCCGCCACCTTCACGTGATGTGTTTTGTGCAATGACAGGTGATGCATTTGGATCTGTTTTATTTGTTACAGATACAGCGTTTACCATGTATGGGTTTGCGCTGGTATTATATGTAGTGTCACCCATGATGTAGTATTTAGGGTTATTCCATTCTTGAACACCATAAGCTGCAGAGCCTGTAGAAGCGCCTGTTTCTTCAACACCAGATAAACCTAAGATTTCAGGTGCTGGTTGAGCTGCACGTGAAGCTGCTGCTGTTACATAGCCTTCTACGCTCATGCTCTCAGCTAATGCCTGACCTAAACCGCCAATTTGTGGTATTCCAAGTGCGGTAACAAATGCGCCTGTAGTAACAATAGCGCATACTTTTTTTCCAAAACCTTTTTTGAAGTGATTTCTTTGTTTCATTTCACATCCTTAAATATGAATAAATTTTACCTTTTAGTTTCTATATATAAGACGCAGGCAAAACGCCATCAGCATTGTAAAACCTAAAACTGCCATGAAAAGCGTTGTAGGAGCGCGTTTACGCGCAAAGTGCGTCTAAATATAGAGTTTTCATATATAAAACCGAGCGTTTTTTGACGGTGCTGTGCGCCTTTTTTGAGTTTCATGCCTCCTTTCT
>CAVEKR010000189.1:0-3146 GCA_963616365.1 Bacteroidaceae bacterium | reverse complement strand
GAGCTATTTCTTCAAGTTTATGCTCATTGTTAGTCGCAATGACTACCTGCTTTTTTGTGTCCTTAGTATCCATGTTTATATCCTTAGAGTTTTGTTTGCTACCTTAATGTACGGTCGCATCTCTAACGCCATACGTGCGTTTCTAGCACTATATCTGCCGCCCCAAGCATTATGCATGACGACCGTGGTGTTCGCCAACCCCTAGAGCGGCTCCCTCCATGACGTCTCGAGTGCCTCCTTTTGGCAAGCGAGAAGTTCAGTAATGCCGCTACCAGCCATATCAAGCATTGTATTTAGTTTATCAAAAGAAAACGGCGTCCTCTCCCCTGTGCCTTGAATTTCGATAATCTCGCCTTCTGCGTTCATGACAAGGTTTAGATCGATTTCTGCGCGACTGTCTTCTTCGTAATCTAAATCGAGCAAAAGCTGACCGTCGACTTGTCCCACACTAATAGCAGCTACCTGCCCAAATAGCGGGTTTTGTCTGATTTTGCCAGCCTCTTTCCACGTTTCTAGAGCATCGAACAACGCCACCCAAGCGCCTGTGATAGAAGCCGTGCGAGTGCCCCCATCTGCTTGTATTACATCGCAATCAACGTAGCAGGTGGTCTCGCCCAAAGCAGCCATGTCAACAACCGTGCGCAGCGACCTGCCAATCAGGCGCTCAATTTCCATACTCCTGCCCTGGCGCATGGGGCGTTCGCGCTTAGTGCGCTCGGCAGTAGATGCTGGTAACATGGCATATTCTGCGCTCACCCAGCCCATGCCAGAGCCGCGCCGCCAAGTCTTGACGCCTTCTTCGATTGTCGCCGCGCACAACACTTTGGTCTTTCCGCACTCAATAAGGCACGAGCCTGGTGCGTACTCAAGAACGTTTTTCCTAATTGTGGTGGGTCGCTTTTCATTTTTGCTGCGCCCATAGCTTCTTTCAATATCAATCTCTACACTCATATTGCTTCCTTTCTTTATTGCTTGCTTGCTATATTTGCCCTTGCCTTGCTCTTGCAAGGTTGCTTCTTGTAGCTTTATCTGTTTCTCGCAGCCTTAATAAAAGTTGCGAGCGACCCTAAGGTCTTGCAGCCTTAATAAAAGTTGCGACATCGTTAACATCAAAGCCTTCTTTTTTAGCCCACGATTGAGCCTTTTTGCAAGATTTTGCAAAAGACATTCCATATTCCCTTTGCTCTAGTTGATTAGCATATTTCAATTTATCTGCATCAAGGCGCGCAGACATTACCTGTGTTGTCATATTATCTTCCATAAATCAAAGCTTACAAACATGTATACATTCTAGCGCATTAACAGCCAAAATGACTAATACTAATAGTAATGGCGAACACCCTGTTAGGATACAGGTTTATGTAAGACGGGTGTTCGCCATTAAAAAGCTATTCGATTAAATTATCGAGCTCATCAATAGTCAAAAAGCGGCCGCACTTAGTTTGAACAGAGGTTTTGCCTTCGTAAACGACAATTCTTCTTTCTTTTGGGAGCTCCATTTCATCTCCGATAGAGTTCAAATTTTTGAAAGCATTCATGTTCATTGTTGACGTGGATTTTATCTCGACCGCATACGAGATTTTGCCGCCGTTTTCGATTATCAGGTCGATTTCGCGACCGTTGGTGTCGCGCCAAAAGTAGATGTTGGGCTCAAGACCTTTGTTGTAGTACTTTTTCAAGACCTCTGCAATGACAAAGTTCTCGAATAATTTTCCACGCAAATTATCGTTTTCGAGGATTTGCTTTCCGCTTTTGATTTTTAAAAGATGGCTAGCAAGACCTGTGTCTATAAAATACAGTTTTGGTGATTTTATCAGGCGTTTTCCAAAATTCTTGTAATAAGGCTGCAGATAAAATGTCACAAAGCTGCTTTCTAAAAGCGAAAGCCAACTTTTAATGGTGGAGGCATTTATTGTCACAGACTTTGCCAAGCTTGAGACCTCTAATAAATTGCCAACACGCGTGGCACAAAGTGTCAGGTTTTTTCTAAAACCAGTTGTTTTGCGTACGCCAAGCTCATCTGTTACATCTCTTGTCAGATACGTGCGCAAATAACTCAGATAAAAATCATTTGGCGTTATGTTTTGGTCATAAATTCTAGGGTAAAACCCCCTAAATATTGCGTTTTCTATGGTCTCGGAAGTGTGCGTGTTTTCAGAAGTAGAAGCAGGGGCGCCAAGAACTTCAGAAGCAGGGGTTTCAGAAGCGGGCACTTTAGACGCAGAGGCGTCAGAAGCTCTAGAAGCAGGGGCGCTAAGAGCTTCAGATGCAGGAACGTTGAAAACAGAAGCGGGAGCACCATTTTTTGTGATATCTAAAACAGAAGAATTTTGAAGTTCGCAAAGCTCTAGTGGTAAAAGATATGTAACACCAACTCTGCCAGCTAGGCTTTGAGAAATCGTTTTCATGAGTAAAAAGTTTTGAGAACCTGTTAAGATAAATTTTCCAGGTGTGTTGTCTTTGTCAACAATTTCTTGCAGATAAGAAAACAGTTCAGGGCATCTTTGGGCTTCGTCAAAAATAACAGGACCTGAATGTAGCGACAAAAATGCCTCAGGGTCTTTTTGTGCCAAATCTAGGTTTGATGGTTTTTCGAGAGAGACGTACTCATGGTTTGCAAAGTGAGCCCTTACAATTGTTGTTTTCCCACTTTGCCTAGGTCCCGTAATCGTAATAACGGGAAACTCACACTCTAACCTCGATAAAGTTTCTGTTATTTTTCGCCTAATCATTTTTCTACTATCTATTTATCATAAAGTCTATTGGCAGTTTGTCATAAACTCTATTAGTGATTTGTCATAAACCCTATTAGCGATTTGTCATAACCGCTAACTAGATAATAACATAAGTTTTAAGGAATACAAGTTACATAATATTTAAGGTAACTCGAGTTAACTAATACCATGTGCAAAAAGCGATGAGAATATAAAAAATTACATGATAGAATTACGGTAAAAATTTTTACGAAAGGAACAAACATGGGCATCAAACCAGCATTAAATTTAAGAAATCATTACTCAAAATTTGAAGAACAACCAAATGTACAGAGCTCTGTTTTCTTTAACAAAAACGGTTATGAGCCAATAGCAACAAAGAACATAAAACAATTTGACCATTTAAATAAAAGCATTGAAGATGTATTAGAT
>CAVEKR010000188.1:0-3164 GCA_963616365.1 Bacteroidaceae bacterium | reverse complement strand
CTTTTATGTTTATGGACCAGCCAAGATTTGGGAAAAGGAGCATTGCGCCCTGATTTATTTGTCAAAGAACTAATCAAAGAGATTAGCGGCGCACAACTTGTCTCTTTAAAGCGCCTAAGATTGCGCAAGTTAGAGACTTCTGCCGCTAACCAAGATGATGGCGAACAACCTAGTACCAATCAAGATAATGACGAACAACCCAGTACTAACCAAGAGCGTCAAGAACAGCCTAGCGCCTAAGACTAGGCAAGTTAAAATAACAAACTTACAACACCTCAAGCTTTGGGATTATTTTTCCTTGAAATTAAAGCTAGGCGTTATATACTATGAGGTCTAGGTATTTTAGAGGTCTTGCGCCAAGATTGATGGCTTAGACCAAAAATAGCAGGTAAAACTAGTAGTAAAGAAAGGAGCGCAAACACGTGGCTCAAAAAAATGTCAAATCTTCTTTTGCGTACGCAAAAAGTAGCGTGCGTGCTTGCGTAACGTTTCTTGTCATATGCGCACTTCTTATTCCTGCTACTATTTTTAGCATCGACACAAACGCGAGCGCCGCAAACTATAACGCGAGCGCCGCAACCCATAACGCAAACACAAACGCAACCCACAACGCAAACGCAAGCGGCTCAAACTATAGCGCCAGCTCAAACAGCGACCCAAGCAATTGGATTCGCGACTTTCAAGTGCTAGAAAAAGACACAAAAAAACTTTATGGTCAAGCGCTGGATACAAAAAGCGACTTTACTCTTGAGATAAATCAACGCGCTGGCAGCGTGGAGTTGGTTGTTCAATGCGAATGGACAAATGCGCAAGGTCAAACCCATTGGGAGGACGGTTCAGGTCGCATTATTTGGGCATCAAGTGATAGCAATATTGCTGCTATAACCCAAGATGGGCGTATTACCGCTATTGGAGATGGAACTTGTGATATAACCTGCACGATAAAAGAACCAGAAGAGGACTCAAAAGGCGTTGCGCTTACTTCAACTACGCATGTAACGGTAACAAATCAATCAACAGCTCGCAGGGTTAAAAAAGACTCCATTCGCATTTATTATGGAGACACCGAGGTTTCAACAACTTCTCCTTATCAAGACAAAACCAAAGCTACAGAGGCTGATGTAGCAAAAACAACAATGGACTTGCACGCAAAGCTTACTATTTTGGATCCTGTTTCTAATCAAGAGGTCGCGTGGGATACCAAAGATGGAAAAATCTCGACGGCGTTTCCTGATGTGGCAGACCTTTTGTGGGAGGTAAGTGATGGTGAGCGCGGCAGCATTGATGAGGACACAGGTGTTTATAGACCCAAAAAGTACGGCTCTGTCATAGTGAGTGCTTGGTGGGCAAAAGGTGCAGATTCTGCAACAGAGACTCGCGAGCAAGCTACCTTTGCTTTCATAAATCCAGATTCAGATTCAGCTGACGGCTATAATCCCCAAACTCAGATAACTGTGCGCGTGTTTTATGAAAGAAACGCTCCTTCTAATCTGATGTCAGAAAATGACGAGGATTTTGTTTATAACAGGACTTTTTCTCTTTCTTCTTTAGAGGCGTTGGGCTTGCATAATAGTACCTATAGCTCCATAGAAAAGGGCGGCGGCACTTATATGACAATTTCTGCGCGCGGCGTCATGCTGACTGATCTTTTGACTGCATGCAATTTAAACCCGAGTGAAGTTGATATTAAAGAACTAAGCTTTAAGGGCGCTGACCAATATGTGCAAGGCGTGAGCTATTCATGGCTTTATCAGCAGCGTTATTATTATCCAAATGCCAGCAGCGGGGGCAGTGCTGCATATAGTGGGGGTCAATCTGTTTGGCCAATGCTTGCTGTTGCCACAGGCGCTACCAGAAAAAATGGAAGCACATATGAAGACTACGACAATATGACAAAGAATACACGCTTCCACTTTTTGGTTGGCGGTTCTAAAGAAGGGTCAAATTCTGGTCTGTGGGTACATAATGTAAGGACAGTATATGTGGTGCTTAAAGGTGGCGAGCCATATAATCCAGACCCAGTAGGTCCAGATGATCCAACAAACCCTGATGCGCCTGTTAATCCAGACAGTCCAGATAACCCAGTCAATCCAGATGAGCCCAATAATCCAAATACTAATCCATCCATCATAGATGGTAGTGGCGGAACAGGTCAAAACTCAGGAACAGTCGGTGAGGGCTCTGGTATGGGCGGAGCTTCTGGCGGCTCAGGGTATTCGACCACTGGCTCGACAGGGGCAGGCTCTACTGGCACGCGTGCGTATTCAACAGCAAACACTGGCAGTAACGGAGAAAACTCAACAGGTACTGCTGGCTCTGGCAATGCGTTTTCTGTGTATCAGGTGCTCAACCCAAACAATGACATTTCTACCCTTGATTCGCTAGACATCAACAACCCTATTGCTTGGTTGGTCTGGCCTATTGGAATTTTGGCTTTTGCGTTTGGAGGTCTGCAAGCCTTTATGTGGTACAGAAAGCAGCGGCGCATGACCCGCTATTTAGATGCTGCTAGAGCAGGTCTTGCAGAGCCGAGCATGCCTCAGCCTGCAACGCCTGACCCCAAGCGCGCCTCTTTTAACGTTAAGAAAAAAGAGCCCAAGCCCAAATACACGCAAAGGCAGGCACCAGCTGGGGCATAGCATAAACAATATTATGGCGAACACCAGCATGCTTGCGCATTTTAAAAGTATGGCGAACACCAGCGTGCTTGTGGGCGTTAACAACGCGTTGGGTGTCTTGTTGGTTGCAAGTTATAAGAACAGGTGTCAGCTGGGGCATAATTTCTCTATTCTTTATAAAGATTAGCCCTTCAATGCACCTTTTCTGCGTTAGAATATAGCGCGTGTGTTTTTTTAGAAGCGCATTTTAGAAACGTGCGTTTTTTAGAAATGTTTTTTTTAGAAGCGTGTTTTTAGAGATTTTACTAAAACTGATTTTAGATATTTTGCTAAAACTGCAAATTAAAGTGGTAAACAATTTATAAAAAGGAAACATTTATGAGTCAAAAAATAAATGACATGAAAGAGCTGCAAGCTTGCGTACAAAATCAGCAAGCTGGCATAGATTGCCAAGAGTTTGGCGCAGGAATGGCTCAACATGCAGGAGCAGTTCAACGGACTGGTGCGGTAAGCCGTCAAGCCAAAAGGCTTTCTCGCCGCAAGTTT
>CAVEKR010000187.1:0-3167 GCA_963616365.1 Bacteroidaceae bacterium | reverse complement strand
ACCATGTACCACGCAAGTTGCTTCTTCTCGCAAAACAACGGCGACCTCTACCCCATCAAGGCTGCGCAAAACATTTATGAGCATGTCGGTGTCATCTTTGGTAGCGCCAAGTTTTTGCAAGTCTTTTGAGCTTACCCAAGAAAGGGCTGCGCGATTATCACAAAGCATGTGAATTCGCTCAAGCAAAAGTGCCTGCAACTTTAGGGCAGCTAGAGTGTTGCGTTGATAAACGTTCGTGCAAATTTTGTCTGCATGTGCGCCTGCAGCGCTCATGGCAGCCGCATATTCAAAAGCACCGCTATCAGCATTTTGGTATTGAAAACGCCCAGTGTCAGTGATAAGTCCGCAAAGACAGCATGTGGCAATTTTGCTGTCACGCTTTACACCTAATTGAGAGATAAAATCCCAGATAATCATTGAGCAAGAAGGGGCGCTACTGTCTATGTAGGAAATGTCTGCAAAGCTTCCGTCCCCTTGGTGGTGATCAAAAGCAATTTTAAGGCTTGCACTAGAAAATAGGCTGGCAGCATTGCCCAATCTCTTGCTTGCAGGAATATCTACGCTTATAAAAGCATCGCACATCTTTGGATATTTTTTTTTTAAAATAAGCGTGTCATAGCCTGGCAAAAAGTCATAAACACGCGGGAGTTTTGTGTCTGCTAGCAGGGCAAAAACCGTATGCCCTTTTGCCTGCAAGGCAAAACTTAAAGCAAGCATGGAGCCCAAACAGTCCCCATCTGGGTTTACGTGTCCGCAAATGCAAATGTATTTTTTGTCTTCTAGCTGCTTGATTGCGTTGCTGAAATCAAAAGTTTTCATTTATTGCCCCCGTGGGTTTTATACTTGTTTGTTGCTTTATGCGGCTTGCCTTTGTGCGGTTTGTTTTTTGCAGCGCGCCTACAAGTGAGCAGCTTGTTGTCTCATGCAACTTATTGGCTGGGCGAACACCCCGCCAGCTTGCCCGTGTACCCGCTCATGCGCACTTTATCAGGTCTAGGCGCGACCTGCCAATTTGCCCATACATCCGCACATGCACGTTTGACTTAGGCGCGACCTGCGGCTTCTTCTGCTAAGAGCACCTCAGAAATTCGCTGTGCATTATCTTCTGTTGTATCTATATGAAAGCGCAGTTCAGGTGTTACGCGCCAAGAAAGTGCCTTGCCAATGCTGTATCTAATGCGCCCCTTAGCTGCACTAAGTCCTGCTTCCACATCCTTATATCTCTCATTTGGGGCTGCAATAAAAACATCAGCTACAGACTTATCTGTAGAAACATCGCAGCCTGTTACTGTTATGAGCTCTAGTCGCGGATCTGAGATATCAAAAAGCAGAACCTGCGCAATTTTACTGCGCAGCTCTTCTCCACTTTTACGTGATTGTGTAGTCTTTTTCATATTCTTATGCTCTTATTCTTTTCTAGCGACCTTGTCTATGCGATAGCCCTCGATGATGTCGCCCTCTTTGATGTCTTGGTAGCCCGCAATGCCAATACCGCACTCAGTGCCAGATTTGACCTCTTCGACGTCGTCGCGGTAGTGGCGCATGGAGGCAATCATGCCGTCGTAGACGATGACGCCGTTGCGCACCACGCGCACGTGGTCGGTGTTTGCGATGGCGCCTTCTTCCACGACGCAACCAGCAATCATGCCAGCTTTTGGCACTTTGAACAGCTCGCGAACCTTGGCAGAACCTGTGTCGACCTCGACCTCTTCTGGGGCAAGCAAACCAACTCTAGCTGCGTTAATGTCATCAATTGCCTGATAAATTATGCGATACAGGCGAATGTCGACGCGCTCGCGCTCCGCCAATTTTTTGACGCCAGGCTGCGGGCGGACGTTAAAGCCGATGATGATAGCATCAGAACCTGCAGCTAGGTTGACGTCCGTTGCAGTAACGCCACCGACAGCCGCATGTATTACATTGATGCGCACCTCGCTTTGGTCCATCTTTTCGAGCTGACCAATCAGCGCCTCGATAGAACCAACGGTGTCAGCCTTGATGATAAGCGGCAGCTCAGAGAGCTTTTCTGCCTCCATGCGCTCAAAGAGATTATCCAAGCTGACGTGAGACCTTTCTTGAGCCTTCAAGCGCTGCTTCATCTCGCGCTCTTGTGCAAGCGCGCGAGCCTCGGATTCGTGTTCAAACACAGCAAACTCATCACCTGCATGGCAAACGCCATCAAGACCCAAAATCTCTACTGGATCTGCAGGAACTGCCTCGCTGACGTTTTCTCCCTGCGGATTTATTAGAGCGCGAACACGCCCGTAGTGGGTGCCTGCTACCAAAGCATCTCCCACGCGCAAAGTTCCGCGCCTAACAATGACGGTGGCTACAGGACCTCTGCCTTTGTCTAGATTTGCCTCGATAACAAAACCAGAAGCTTCTGCGTCAGGATTTGCTTTTAACTCCAGCACTTGAGCTTGCAAAATGATTGTTTCTAGCAGCTCGTCGATGTTTAGATGCTTTTTAGCAGAGACCTCTACAAACATGTTTTTGCCGCCCCATTCTTCTGGGATAACGCCATGTTCTGAAAGCTCTGTTTTAACGCGCTCTGGATTTGCGCCAGGTTTATCAATCTTATTTACTGCAACAACAATTGGAACATCTGCTGCTTGAGCATGGTCAATTGACTCAATTGTTTGCGGCATAACGCCATCATCTGCAGCTACCACCAAAACGATGATATCTGTTACTTGAGCACCGCGGGCACGCATGGCAGCAAATGCCTCATGACCTGGAGTGTCAATGAAGGTGATTTGACGCGTGTTTATTGGCACTACAGAAGCACCGATTGCCTGCGTAATACCGCCTGCCTCGCCTTCTGCAACACCAGTGTGTCTGATTGCATCAAGCAAAGAAGTTTTACCATGATCAACATGACCCATAACAGTAACAACTGGTGGACGCATTTTGAGATCTTTGGCATCATCGTGGAACTTGAACGACATCTCTTCTTCTTGAGAGATGATATGAACCTCACGCTCCAAATCCACAGCTATGAGCTCTACTAAATCATCGCTCATTGTTTGGGTAAGCGTCAAAGGCTGACCAAGCAAGAAAAGGCGCTTTACAATCTCGTTTCCTGGAACGCCTAGCGCCTCGGCAAATTCTCCGACTGTAACACCAGAGGTCACCTTGATAGTCCCCACAGGAACACCAGTGAGCTC
>CAVEKR010000186.1:0-3172 GCA_963616365.1 Bacteroidaceae bacterium | reverse complement strand
CTCTATCAGCGGCATTCTCACAAATCAAAGCATTGGCTACAAAATGAACATCACTTTTTTTGCGGGCATCTACAGAACGCTTTAGCAAATAAGCACGTGGAACACCTAAAATGCGGCTAAGCGTTTCAGAACTTAAGTCTGGCTGCAAATCGCGCTCAATTGCTAAGCCCTCATCAAGGCTCAGCCTAATATTTACTTTTTTCTGCGTGCTCTACCTGCCCTTTTTAGCCTTAGCGGCAAGCTCTTCTGCAGAAAGCTGGGTCTCTTCAAAGACCTCTGCGGCGTCCAGCCCAAAGGCAGAATGCAGGTGACGAACCGCATCATCGGCGCTCTCAGCTGGGATTACAACGCTTGTGCGAATGTCAGAAGTAGAAATCATGCTGATGTTTATGTTGTGGTCTGCAAGGGTTCTAAACATGCGAGCCGCCACGCCAGAATTGACCTTCATACCAGCACCAACGATGGAAACCTTTGCCACCTTGTCTGTAACGCGCAGCTGCCTTGCCCCCAGCTCTTCTACCAGCTCTTGCATTAAATCCTTGACGCGCGGCAAATCCGAGATGGGCGTTGTAAACGAGATGTCGGTGTGCCCGTTTTCTGAAACGTTTTGAATAATCATGTCAACTGCCAAGCCCTCATCTGCCATAGCACCAAACACCGTAGCAGCTACACCTGCGGTATCTGGCACATCGCGCAGGGTCAACTTGGCTTCTGATAGGTCGCGTGCTACACCAGAGACGATGGCTTTTTCCATGTCTATATCCTTTTTCTTAACAATGGTTCCAGGGTTATCACTAAAAGAAGAGCGACAATTTATAATCACATTAAAGTTGCGAGCAAACTCCACGCTGCGCTTATGCAAAACGCCAGCTCCAGCCGCTGCCATTTCTAGCATTTCTTCATAAGAGATAGTGTCAATTTTTCGAGCGTGCGGAACAATGCGCGGGTCTGCCGAATAAACGCCTTCTACATCCGTATAAATTTCGCAAATATCAGCCTTTATACCTGCAGCAATAGCGACAGCCGTCGTATCAGAACCGCCGCGCCCAAGCGTTGTAATATCTCCTGCCGCATCAATTCCTTGAAAACCAGCAACAATAACAATATTGTCTTTTTCTAGCGCCTCGGCAATTCTACCAGCGTGAATCTCTCTGATGGATGCCTTGCCGTGAACATTATCTGTTACAAGTCCAATTTGGCGACCGTTCAAGCTGATGGCGTCTTCTCCAAGCGCCTGCACGGCCATGGCAAGCATGGACATACTGACCATCTCTCCTGTAGAAAGCAGGGTGTCCATCTCGCGCGCAGGAGGGTTATCGGTAACTTGAGCTGCAAGTTTTACCAAATCGTCGGTGGATTTTCCCATAGCAGAAACCACGACGACCAACTTGTCGCCGCCGCGCTTGCGAGCCACCACGCGCTTTGCCACATTCATAATGCGCTCGGGCGTGGCAACAGAAGTTCCACCAAATTTTGCTACAACTAAAGACATAATTACAAGATAATACCAAATTGCGCGCACACTTGCAGCGCTAAAGCCGCTTTATAACAAAACTTACAAAGACGCAGCCTTGACGGCGTTTTCTACGGTTTCAGAAACAGCTGCCGTGCCACCAAATATATAGCACTTGCCAATATTGGCTTTTTGAGCAGTGATTACGCTGGTAGCGCTTGTAAATTTGGAATTTGGTTTATTGTCATCTGCAAGTAGGATTATCGAATTCAGTTTTCCGCATAAAGCAGCGCCAGCCAGCGCATCCTGATATCCAGTGCCACAGGCAACGCCCATATTGGTTGCCAGCATCCCGCCACTGCTTGACAGGGCAAACTCAGCAATTTTTTTAGAAGTTGTATATGCGCTTCCGCCTGCTAGGCGTTCTGGATTTGTTACTTTGCTTTCTACATCTGCCAAAACAGCACCTACGCCGCCAACAATCAATGTTTTGGTAAAGCCGCCGTCTTTGATAAAGGTTTGCACACTTGCGCGAATGTCTTTTGTGCCTTTATCTGTCAGAAAAATTGGTGCACATTTGGCATAGGCATAAGGAGCGATTGATAAGGCATCTTGAAAAGAATCCAAGGTAGCAACTATTGCGCTTTTGCCCCAGGTTGCACCACCTGCTTCTCCTAGTTTTTTGCCATACTTATATACCTCTGTAGCTGTGGTTGTGGCAGTTCCACCTGCAATGCGTTCAGTCTCTATGCTTAAGGCTTTAATCTCGTTTAGCACTCCATCACTTACAGCGCCTGTACCACCAACTACGATAGCTTTTTTAACGCTTTTGCTTGTAAGCAAACTTTTGGTTTGAGAAGAAAGCGCTGTAGGGTCTGTCATCAAAACTGGAGCGTTACCCAAAAGACCAGCTAGAGCAGAAGCTGCAAGAGCATCTTGATAGCCCTTATTTGTAGCAACTAAGGCATATTCAGAACTATCCCAGCCCTCTGATACTATCTTTTTCATGGTAGATAGCGCTGTGCCGCCCTCAAGCCTAGACCAAGATTTGGCTTGAGGCCCAATAATAAACTTAGCGACTGTTGTACCAACATAATTGCCCTTACCAGTGATTGTTACAGTAGCTGTTCCAACATATATATTATCTGTGTAGCTTAAAATAAAATCTACGTTATTTTCAAGCTTAGCATTTGAGTCATTATCAGTAACTGTTGGCACTGGGCAAATCTCAGAACCTGTATAGCTTTGACTTTCAATTGAAGCAACACTTACATCTGTTGAAAGATCTTTTCCGATTAAAAAGTTCTTGATGCGGCTATTAGTGTAATTGCCAAGCCCAGTAATGGTGATGGTAGCTATGCCCATCTCTTTGTTGTCTGCATAGTCAAGTTTATAATCTTCATCTTCTTCCAAGTCTTTGCCAGTATAAATATTGGTCAAAATAGGCTCAGGTCCAATCAAGCTCCCTGTTGGCTTATAGACCTCATCTATACCACTTAGCTCGACTGTAGAAATATCTGCAGGAACAATTTCAAAAGCAATTGTTCTAGTCCCACTAAAGCTACCAACTCCATTTATGTCTATGCTGCCACCGTCTTGCACATTAATATTTTCTCCATAAGACTCAATTTCATAAGAGATGCCTTCTAAAAGTTGGACTTCCTTTGAATTAGAGTTTTCTTTATAAACAAGGCTTATAGCTGGCTTAAGCTGTAAGCC
>CAVEKR010000185.1:0-3192 GCA_963616365.1 Bacteroidaceae bacterium | reverse complement strand
GATAAGAATCTAGGGTTGCAACTATAGCATCTGTGCCCCAAGTTGTTCCACCAGTGTTGTTCGCGTCTTTGCCCCACTTATAAACTGATGTTGCAGTAGTAGTTGCAGTACCACCAGCAATACGTGTAACATCAATGTTTAGCTCTTTAATAGCAGACTCTACTCCAGCAGAAACTGCAGATGTACCACCTACAATAATTACCTTTTTAACGCTTTTGTTTACAAGCAAGTTCTTTGTTACCTTATCAAGGCTCTTTGAAGAGGTCAAAAGCACTGGAGCGTTATTTAGTAAACCTGCCAAAGCAGAAGCAGATAGGGCGTCTTGGTAGCTTTGAGAGGTTGCAACAATAGCCCACTCTGATGTATCCCAGCCTTCATTAACAATAGCTTTCATAGTGGTTAGTGCAGAGCCACCTGAAAGTCTATTCCAGCTAGCAGCAGTAGTAACTGTAAGTTCAACTTCTGTGCTAAGTGTCTCATAGTATTCACTATCATCACCTTTTACTGTAAAGGTAACTGTTAGAGTATGTGTTCCTACATCTAAGATTTTATCTAGGTCATCTTTTGCCCACTCAAATGTGCCATCTATTGTGTCTCCACTTGATAACTTAACAGAGCCTCCACTTAGTTCAGAATATGATACTTGTTGACCATAAGTTATGCTAGAAGCTGTTGGGGCTTTATCAAGTTGAAGTTCTGCCTTATCTACCACTACACCTAATGTACGATAAACTTTCTTTGTGCTGTCATCCCAGCCTGGTTCTTGGCTGTAATCTGTTGTGTCGGTATCTGATGGAGTATAAAGTGCAACATATCCTACACTATCTGGAGCAGGAACAATACTTGAATCTACCCAGCTCCAATTGCCATATAAAGGAAGTGCAGTAGCTAGGGTTGCATTTGGATTATATTCTATGCTTTCTGGCAAAGTTGGCTCTATAACCTTGCCAGTTTTGTATGTGGTAAAGCTAGCAGGGGTAGCTATAGTTGCTGCCTTATAGTTATCATCAGCTGCAACACGTGCCCAGATATAATATGTTGTATCAGCTGTTAAACCACTAAATGAGGTAGATGTTTGCCAGCCACCTTTAGGAGCTTCACTTGCAGCAGATGCTATAGAACTTATTGCATATTCAATGTCGCCACTGCTTCCAGTTTTGCTTGCCTTTGCAAGAACTACTGTTGTTGCAGAATTTGCGATGACAGCAGAATCTGCCAAAGTAACAGTACTTGAAGCTTTGTTTACAACCAAGTCCACTGTATTAGAAGTAGCTGTTACACCATTTAGTGTAGCTTTGCAATAAACAGAATATGTTCCAGCATTGTTTCCTGCTGCCAAAGAATAAGTAGCTGATGTTTCTCCAGCAATTTCTTTATCTGTGCTAGCGTCATACCATTGATAAGTTGGCACAACAGAGCCAGTATAGGTAGGTGTTGCTTTAGCTACAATGTCTCCTTTAGCATATCCATAAACGCCACTTGCACCTTCAGCAAGAACAGTAATGGTTGTTTCTTCCCATTTTGCATATAAGGTCATATCTGCTGTAACAGCCTTGCTAAAGTCATAGGCTGTTGTCCAATCCTCTTCTGTATACCAGCCTACAAACATATATCCCGCACGCATTGGGTCTGTTGCAGGTTTAGGGCACTTGTCTCCACTTAAAACACAAGTGATACCAATAGCACTACCACCTTGTGAATCAAATGCAACATAAACAAGCTCAGGTTCTGGTGTTGGCTCAGGTGTTGGTTCTGCATTGATTACATAAGCAAACTCTGCTACATCACTTGACTTCATACCTTCAAAGAATGCACGAGCCTTTATTGTTGTTGTGCTGCTTACTTCAATAGCAGTGCCTGTATATTGTGTGCTTTGTTCGCTAGGCTCTGTACCATCTGTTGTGTAATAAATGTTAGCTTCTTTAGTCTCGCAGCTAAGCTCAACAGACTGCACTGCATCATAAGTACCTGCAGCTACACTGCTTGTAGGTGTTGCAACTGTTTCAGGTGCTGCAATAACTATTTTAACCTCAACGCTTTCAGGAGCACCTGTGCTGTCCACATAGCTTGGATAGCTTACTTTACCTTTTACAGTAAGTGTCTGTGCTTCTAATTTAGTTTTATCAAAGCCTGTTGGTGTTTCCCATTCAATATCTACTAAATCGGTTTCTTCACACTTATAAGTTATTGCCAACTCATTAGGCAAGCCCCAGCTAGGATTTTTGCTGTCATCTTGTTCTTGCTGATAAACACAAGCATCTAAAAATGACATTTCTACATCTTTTGGTTGGGTGCATGAAGCATATTCATAAGGACCTGTATCTCCAAAATTTACATAAAGTGTCTTTGTGCCGCTAGTATCATCTGCTAGATAAGCCAAAGAGCTATCAATATTTACGCCATTTAGCATGACTTCGACATTGTCAGATAGAACATATTTAACATCTCCAGAAGCTGATGTTAAGTCAAAAGGAAGTGATGCTCTATAGCTCGTGAGGTGTTCGGCATTACCATCTTCTCCTGTAGCTTCAGGCACCCAAGTAAGTGTAAGACCTGTTGCTGTTTTATCTTTAAGATAACTTGTTACATCAACTGTTGCACCTGTGTCTGCCGTGGCGCTCGCACTCGCGGCGGCACCCGTACCTGCTGCACCGCCCGCACTAGCCGCGCCGTCCGCACTTGCTGTACCGATTTTTACATATGTTGCCGCACTTGATAAAGCCTTATGCGCCACTGGCTCTGCAAACCCAACGTCAACTTTTGAAAGTACAGGAGTGTAGACTGCTGTAATTTTGCCGTTGTAATCCAGCGAGAAATCGCTAATCGTAAGAGTTGATTGCATAAGGTCAGTACCAGCTGGTGCACCGTCCCATACCCAGTGGTCAAAGACCTTGTCAACCTGCTTAG
The DNA here is from genome assembly GCA_963616365.1 of Bacteroidaceae bacterium. GTDB lineage: Bacteria > Actinomycetota > Coriobacteriia > Coriobacteriales > QAMH01 > CAVAWX01. Next base: position 285 of record CAVEKR010000185.1, on the reverse strand, counting down.
GCGCCGCGATTGTTATTTCAGCATAAAGGTCTGCTGTTACATCAAATGTGCTTGACCAGCGCGCGCTTCCCTCAGCGCCCCCTTCCGCGCTTCCCTCAACGCCGCCTTCAGCACCACCTTCCGCGCCCGCAGCTCCTCCAGCGCCGCCAGCTCCGTCAGCCCCTTCAGCATAAAAAGCAGTGTCGGTGCAATTAACTGTAATTGATTTTTGCAAAGTGTCATCAAGCAGGTAATCTGCCTCTACCTCATCTGATTTAATTTCTGTTCCGCCAGAAGTTTTTTCTG
>CAVEKR010000184.1:987-3203 GCA_963616365.1 Bacteroidaceae bacterium | reverse complement strand
TTATTTAGAAAAATGACGCTGTATAATTGACACTATTTATAGGGGCAATTTTTATTTGGTGCGTCTGTGTTGCTCCTATATTTTAAGCGTTACAAGTACAAAGCACCAAAGCGAGGTTAGAGTTCCATGCCTAAGTTTACAGAAGAAGCAATTATGGACGCTCTTGAAGAGACGTTGACAGAAAAGCCCTTTGAAAAAATACGGGTAGGAGATGTCATCAAAAAATGCGGAGTCAGCCGGAATACCTTTTATTATCACAATAACGATTTGTATGACTTGCTTCGTAAGACTCTAAAACGCCAGCAAGAACGTGTCTTGGTGGATGTCAATGAAGAGACATTTAACTGGAGAGACGGTTTTGCTAATGCCACAAAGTGGCTTCATGACAACAAAGAAACCGTCAGAAACATCTACAAATCAAGAAATTATGACGTCCTTGAAGGTCACATACATGACTCTATCAAGAATTTTGTGGAAGAGTTTGTCGAGGATCAAGCTGAGGGTTTAGATGCGGATAAAACCGTGATAGAAGACACTATCATTGTCATTTCTGCTGCTATAGAAGGCATTGTGCTTAACTGGATTCGCACTGGCATGGACGATGACCTCGGCGAATTTGTCGAAAGGGTAACCACAACCTTACAGGGCAGTACTAGAAAGATTCTTGAGCAGTCTGCGGAGGAATAATTTGTGGGTTGCGGCGCGTTTATGGCGAACGCCACGGTAATTTCGCGCGTCAAAAATATGTATTTTGGGAAAAGTGTGCTAATTTAGTGCACTTTTTCTTTTTTGACTATTTACCTTCTTTTTCACCTGCTCTATGTTATTTTAATATAAGAAAACGCGATAATACGCAAAAAACGAGTATAATAAGCGCAAGTGTATGAATGCAGGCGGATAAAGTACAGCGCAAAAGCTAGCGCGGCGGAGAAAAGCGGAGAGCCGCAACAAGAACAATAAAAGTGCAGCGCCAAAGCGCGCCATCGCAGCACAAGCCGCAGCGAGCAGCATCGAAGAAACGCGCCATCGCAGCACAAGCAACACAAAGCGCCGCCACAACAAAAAGTATTAAGAGAAAAGAAAGGTTACATATGCAAACAGCAACACCATCGTTTGTAAGCGTTGAAAGGCTGGGGCTTAGAACCCCGCGTGGATACGTCTTCAAAAACTTAAGCTTTTCTGCCGAAAAAGGGCAGGTAGTTAGCTTTTTTGGAGGGCCTGGCTGTGGCAAGACTGCCATGTTGCTTTCTATGTGTGGACGCATGAAGCCATCGGAAGGCAACTGCCACGTTGCAACATATGATATAAATAAGGACTTCAGAAAAATTAGACACATGTCTCAAATTTCTTTTATTCCAGGTCTTAATGATGTTCAACCTTTCTTAAGAGTCAGAAGCATAACAGCAGCTGAGCTTGCCTTAGTTGGAAAACGCGGAGACAAAAAGCACACAGATGCTTATCTAAAATCTTGGAATTTTTATGACCATCTTAATATTCGCTTTGACGATTTAAAGGTTTATGACAGAAATATTTTTGGCATTATCTTGGCAATGACTGGAGACCCTGAGCTGCTAATTATTGATGACTTGCAAGCAGATCTTACTCAACACGAAAGCATAAAGATTGCAGACCTCTTGAAAAAGATTGCTGTAGAAAGAAATATCACCATCTTTTTTGGCTGTTCAGAATATGATATTGCAGATCATGCAGATGCGCTTGTTGTTGTTTCTAAAGATGCAATCGCTCAAAGAAACGCAGTGCTAAGAGACAATCCAAACCTAGAGGCTATTCCAATTATCGGCTACGCAAACGATGCCGCAACAGCCACAACAGCCACATCTGCTAGAAAAGCCACCCTTAACAGAAAGGAGCGTGCATAATGCGTTCACCTTTAACTGGCTTGCGCTTTGCGCGCCTTGAGTTTGATAATTTTAGAGCAGGAAAAATGATTAAGCTTGCCATTGTGGCAATTTCTCTTATTCCGCTTATTTATGCTGGGCTTTTCTTGATGGCGTTTCTTGACCCGTATGGAAATTTGGTCAATGTGCCTGCGGCTGTGGTCAATCAGGATTCAGGAGCTGAAATTAATGGCGAACAACGCAATGTAGGCTCTGAGCTGTGTGATTCTTTGATAGAAAATAACGAGGACAGGGTAGAGGGTCAGGCAAGCGGCTATGACTGGACCTCGGAGAACCTGAAAGACATTACGATGAACA
>CAVEKR010000184.1:0-977 GCA_963616365.1 Bacteroidaceae bacterium | reverse complement strand
GATTGCTCAAACAGTTGGCTCTAGCATGGTAACAAAGATAAAAGCAGAGCTCACCAATAAAATTGGAGAAGAATATTTTAAGAACATTTTCTTGAAAATCAGCGATGCCGCAGACCAACTCCAAGATGCAGTCGATGGAACGCAAGAACTTCACGATGGTTTGGTGACGGCAAAAGATGGCTCTCAGCAACTCTCTGATGGTCTTGTTACCTTGAATGAAGGCACAGGTCAGCTTGCAAGTGCTACAAAAAATTTGCCAAGTCAAACACAGCAACTTGCAGATGGTGCATCTCAGCTAGCAGATGGAGCAGGGCAGCTGGCAGATGGCACAGGGGAGTTATCAGACAAAACAAGTGCCTTGCCAAGTGCAACAGAGCAGCTATCTGATGGTGCAAGCAGTTTGGCTTCTGGTATTGGAGAAAGCTCAGATAGCGGATCAGATACCATCTATGGTGCAATTAACCAGCTAAAAGCAGGAGCAGGTGCTATAAATACTGGGCTTGCTGGTTTAAAGAGTGGTTTGCAGCAAATGCGCGATGGCACAGATAGCACTCAAGGCTTAAAAGCTGCTGCTGCAGGAGCACAACAAATTGCTGATGGACTTGCAAAGGCACAAGAAAGTTTGAAGGACTTGTCAAAGTTAACAGATGCGGTTTCTGCATTAAACAAATACACTTCTGGGCTTAATACACTATCTTCTACCATTCAAAACGTGGCAGACAGCATAGTGGAGTCAGAGCCAGAAGCAGCTCAAAACCTCTATGCTATAAAAGCGCAGCTAGATGTTATTATAAACGGCAATGGCACAAGCTCAAATCCTGGCATTGCAGGTATCACCTCTGCGCTTAATAGTGCTTTGTCTTTGCTTGACACATCAGCACTTGAGCAGGCTTATCAAGGAGCGCAAGCTCTTGCAACGGGGCTAAACAAGGCTGTTGCTGCAATTGGAACAGATACTGATACTTCTTCAGATACAT
>CAVEKR010000183.1:0-3249 GCA_963616365.1 Bacteroidaceae bacterium | reverse complement strand
AAAAAAATAGCTCGAAAAGATATTGCTAGCTTATTTTTTGATTGTAATGTTGCAGCCTATGTTTTAAACTCCTCGCTTTCTCAAGAAAACACAGATATTATCCAGCGCTTTTTAGGGCTTTTATACATAAACGAAAAAGAAAAAGCTAAAGAGCTTGGAAACTTTGAAGTTGCTGCTGCTTGTATGTGCCAAGAGGTTCTTGAAAAAGAGCTTGAAAAACAAGATCAAAAAGAACTGTTTGAGACAATAGAAATGCCACTTTTACCAGTGCTTTTGCAGATGGAGCTAGATGGTACATATGTCGATAAGCAAGTTCTTGGAAGTATTGAAGAAAAAATTGCTGCTTTAATTGATGACCTACATGCGACAATCATCGATTATGCAAAAGAAGAGTTTAATCTAGACTCTCCAAAGCAGCTAAGCGTTATTTTGTTTGAAAAGCTTGGGCTTGATAAGCGCAAATCTAAAAAGCTTAAAAGCGGGAGCTATTCTACTAATGCAGCTGTGCTTGAAAAATTGCAGCAAGACCACCCAATTGTAGAAAATATTTTGAAGTATCGAGAGCTCACAAAGCTAAAGAGCACTTATTTAGATGCACTGCCTGCACTTATTAGCAAACAAGATGGCAGAATACACACCAACTATAATCAATGCGTCACATCTACTGGCAGGCTTTCTTCTAGTGACCCTAATTTGCAAAATATCCCTGTAAGAACAGAGGCAGGAAGGCACATCAGAGAAGCTTTTGCAGCTAAAAGTGGGTATGAGTTTGTTTGTGCTGATTATAGCCAAATTGAGCTTAGGGTTCTTGCACACCTCTCAGAAGATAAGAAACTCATTACTGCCTTTAAGAGTGGCGAGGATTTTCATGCTCACACAGCTGCGCAAATTTTTGATGTTAGTATAGATGAGGTTACACCGCAAATGCGCTCTAGGGCAAAGAGCGTGAACTTTGGCATAGTCTATGGTCAAGGTGCGTTTGGGCTTGGACAAAATTTGCACATCCCCATGAAGGATGCCCAAGCGATGATAGATAAATACTATGAGACTTATCCGCAGGTACGTGCCTTTTTAGATACAACAATTGATAAGGCAACAAGAGATGGTTTTGCTCAAACTATGTTTGGCAGAAAAAGATATATTCCAGAACTGATGTCAACAAATAAGCAGCTGCAGGCATTTGGGCATCGCTCTGCCATGAATCACCCCATGCAGGGCAGCGCTGCAGATATTATCAAGCTTGCTATGTGTGAGCTGCAACGACGTCTTATTCAAGAAGGCTTGGATGCTCGTATGGTTTTGCAAGTTCATGACGAACTTGATTTAGAGTGCTCAAAAAATGATATTGAACGCCTATTACCGCTGCTAAAAGATGTTATGGAAGGCGTTGTTAACTTGCATGTTCCGCTATGTGTGGACATAAACCATGCCCAAAATTGGGCGCGCGCACATTAACACTCGGGTGTTTTAAAGAAGGGAGTTAAAGATGATAGCTTTTCAGAGAAAATTTAAATACTTTACTTGCCTGTTGGTTTTGCTTGCACTGGCGTTTTCTTTTTGCGTGGGTAATTTTGCAGACGCTGCAACGCAGCAGACAAAAACAGGAACCTACAACGGCTCTGACGTGCTAAAAGGCTATTTTACTCAGGCCTATGGGCGTTCCTCATCATTTTATTATTCCGATGGCTATTTTTTGAACGGCTCAAACGCCAAAAACGCCAACCCGTCAATTTATAACACGCACCTTGCGAGCCTGTCTTATGCCATGGCGATGGCAGGCGGCAACTCCACATTAAACGGCGGGACTTCTAGCGGGCAATATACCTATAAGTCGCAAAACATCAAGAAGTTTTTTGCCGACATTGGCGCGGATAAATTTTACGTGAGCGATTCTTTTACGCAAGAGCCGACAACTGACAGCATTGCCTATGCAATTGCAAGCAAGCAGCTTAGCGTTGACGCCAAATCTGGCAAAAAGGTTGTGCTGATTCCGACTTCTGTTCGCGGCTTTAATTACGATGCCGAATGGGCAAGCAATGTTACTTTGGGCTCAAATGGAGAGGCTTCTGGTTTTTCTAAGGCTGCCGTAACTGTAAAGTCTGGTATAGATGACTACCTTGTGCAAAACGGGTTTGCAACAAAAGATGCCGTGGGAAACATTTCTGTTAAAAGCGAGTATTCATTAAAGTTTTGGATTACGGGTTATTCTAGAGGTGGTGCTACAGCCAATTTATGTGCAAAAAGGCTGATAGATGCTTATTGTGCAGATGATTCTACTTATTCTTCGGACGCTTCTTATTATGCAAACAACACCGTTTATGCTTATCCGCTAGAAGCTCCAAAGGGCGGTACAAAAAATGCCATGAAGTCAAATCATACAAGCAGCTATAACTGGATTCACAATTTGATTAATCAGGCAGATTTAATTCCGATGGTAGCACCAGGAGACATGGGATTTATTCGCTATGGGCTTGATCACTATGTTCCTGGAAGCGATGCGACAACTGGGGTGAGCAGCGGGGCTGCAACTGGCGGCGCGGCGACATCGTCTGGCGCGACATCTAACGCGGCCAGCACCATTAAGATTTGGGAACAGGCAAATATAAGTTACACGTCCACTGGTGTTCCCCCATATTTTCAACAAGGGGATAATAATGCGTGGCTTTCTAATTCTTCAGAATACAAATCTCAAGTTGAAAAAATGAAGACTCAACTTGCTGCTGTTGATAGTAGTTCGAGTTTTAGCAACTATAGTTTTCATATGTCTACAATCAATATAATGGGCTACTATGTTTGGCACAGCAAAGATTTGATAGAGGCAAAAAGTTCCAATATTTGCGAGGAGCAATTTATCCAGATTATGATGCGCGCAGCTCAGGCCTGGGGTTTGACCGTGAGTGAGAACAATCCCAATTTTAGGCTGGGCTATTCGTACAATAAAACAGACTTTGGAAAAACTTTGGAAGAAGCTGTTTATGATTTGATGATTTATACCAAGGTAAAGGGCACTGTCAATTTAAGCACCCTGCTTAATAACATTACGTCTAATCTTAGCACTTCTGATATGGCTTCGATTTTTGTCAAGTATGTTATGACTTCTAAATGGGGCAACCAAAGCGTCAGTTCAAAAAAAGACCTGCTAGATAAGCTTTGGACAGCTTCAAAGGCAGAAAGCTATTTGAGCAGCGCAGACGCTCAAATCTTTAGAGAAGACTTTAACGTTTTGCTGGACTTTGCCATGCATATAGT
>CAVEKR010000182.1:0-3264 GCA_963616365.1 Bacteroidaceae bacterium | reverse complement strand
CAAATATCTATCACCTTTTGCGCAAGCTCAACGCCGCCAGCGCCGCCATCTGCCCAAACGTTGGAAAGCGCCACGCTCACGCCCAGCTTTTTGCACTCGTCAGCCACGAGCTCAAGCTCTGCTTTTGTGTCCGTCTCAAAGGCGTTAAGCGCCACAACAGCAGGGATTTTGTAAACCTGCGTGATGTTTTTGACGTGCTGCAAAAGATTTGGCAAGCCCTGCTTGAGCGCGCTAAGATCTTCTTGCTTTAGGTCTGTCAAAGCGGCGCCGCCGTGATATTTTAGCGCGCGAATTGTTGCCACAATTACAACAGCGTCGCAGTTCAAATGCGCCAAGCGGCACTTTAGGTCGAGGAACTTTTCTGCGCCCAGGTCCGCACCAAAACCAGCCTCTGTGATGGCGTAGTCGCCAAATTTCAGCGCCGCGCGCGTTGCCATGACAGAATTGCATCCGTGGGCGATGTTGGCAAAAGGGCCGCCGTGCACAAAGGCAGGAGAGCCCTCAAGCGTTTGGACCAAATTTGGCTTTAGCGCGTCTTTGAGTAGCGCAGTCATTGCGCCGTCCGCCTGCAGGTCGTGCGCCGTAACAGGCTTGCCGTCATAAGAATATGCAACAACAATGCGCCCCAAGCGCTCCTTTAGGTCTTTGATGGATGAGGCAAGGCAAAAAATCGCCATGACCTCTGAGGCTACGGTTATCTGAAAAGAGTCCTCTCTGGGGACGCCCTGTTTTTGACCGCCAAGACCATCGACAATGTGTCTGAGCTGCCTGTCGTTCATGTCAACAACGCGCTTAAACACAATCTGCTTTGGGTCTATTCCAAGCTCGTTGCCCTGCTGAATGTGATTGTCCAACATGGCGGCAAGCAAATTATTTGCAGCAGAGATTGCATGAAAGTCCCCAGTAAAGTGCAAATTGATGTCTTCCATGGGCACTACCTGCGCATATCCTCCGCCCGCGGCGCCGCCCTTAATTCCAAACACGGGCCCTAAAGACGGCTCGCGCAACGCGGCAATGGCGTTTTTGCCAAGCACTCGCATGGCATCGACCAAGCCTATTGTAGTGGTGGTTTTGCCTTCTCCTGCAGGTGTTGGGTTGATTGCTGTGACCAAGATTAGCTTGCCGTTTTGAGTGCCTGCGCCGCCCGCGCCATCTGCACCATCCGCGCCGCCATAAATGGCCTCAAGCGAAACTTTAGCCTTATACTTGCCATAAAGCTCTAAGTCATCTTCAGAGATTTTGCAGCTAGAAGCAACTTCTGTAATCGGTTTCATTTTGCAATTTTGAGCAATTTCGATATCTGTTAGCATGAAAAACACCTTTCTTACGTGCGTACTATAATTTTACCGTGAAAGCCTTCATTTCAAATGTTTGTTTCCAATGGAAATATTTTGCGTATTTGCTAGATTATCGCGATTATGCGTGTAGTTGCTCCACGCGCTGCTGTTTAGCAACTCCCAATTATTTGGAGGAACAAGTCGGGTCTCTAGCTGCTCAAAGTTGCCACTTTTGCACGCGCGAACATAGGCAATATACCAAATACAAAGCTTTTTATGAGGGTGCACCTCGCAAAAACCATCCATAGAACCGCCACATGGTCCGTTGCGTTGATTTTTGGGACAGCTTGCCATGGGGCATTGAAACATGCAAGCTTCCAAACCACAATCTCCGCAATCTTTACATCCATAAAGAAAGGCTTTACCTGCATGTTCCAGCTTGTGCTTAAAATCCCTACCTTTTTTTTGCTCCTTTTTATCCATTCGCTTTTTAAGCGTCGGATAAAGCCCCTTATCTGGAGTGAGCATGAGCTTATGAAAAAACATCGACAAACGATAATTCTTAAAAAACTGCTTTTTAATTGCCTTTTGCTCTGCTGGATTATCTATTTTTGAGATAATTTCTTGAATGGCAGCTTCGGCTTCATGTTCACCATCGTCACTGCCACCGTGGCGTTCGCCATCATTATTAGGATAGAGATAGAAACCGCTTTCCTCGCCAAAATCAAGCGCCAAAAAGCAATTCTTATCCGAACCGTCCAGCTCAGCTGCTCTGTCAAGAATTGTGCAGACCTCTTTTTCTGACACGCCAAAGCCGCCAAGGTGAACGCCAGCATATCCAAAATGCTTAGCCAGCGCCACCTGATTTGCCGCTCGCTCAATGCGCGCAGCTGCACCTTTGTCCTCGAGCTTGCTTTCTGCATTAAGCAGCGAGAAAAACTTATCGCTCACGTGAGTGCCAGCTATCGTGCCGTTTTTCATCAGCGACGCCACAAATTTATTGGTAACAAACACGTTGGCGAGCACGTTTGTCTCATATCCGTGGGTCTGCAAATAGCGCATAAGCTCTTGCATTTTGCGCGCGTCATACCCAAGCTGACTCACGATAAAATGAGCCCCTGCCTGCAGTTTTTTCTCGAGCTTGAGATATTGCATGACGGTTTCTGCCTGCGTGTACTTAAACGGGTTTACAACGGCGCCCGCAAAAAAATGCGCGCACTTTTCCTTTGTCGTTTTGCTGCGAGCCTCGACCTCCAACCCGTCATTCATACTGCGTGCAAGCTGCACTAATTCGACGCTGTCAAGGTCAAAAACTGGACGCGACACTCCCCGATAACCTGATTGCTGATAGTCCCCGCTCATAAGCAAAATGTTGTACAATCCAGCCCGCTCTAGGGCATATAGCTGCGCTAATATCTGATTTCGGTTTCTGTCCTTAGCGCTAAAATGAATAAGCGTCTCGATTGTTTCTCTTTTCAGCTCCGCGGCAAGCGCGTCTGCCAAAAGCGCAGGGTTTCCCCCAGGATTATCAGTCAAAGAAATAGCATGAACACGCCCAGTTTTATAAATCGCACGCGCCGTTGCAAACGCGCTTTCTTGCGGCGCCTCAAAACTGCCCCTGCCTGGAATACATTCGCAGGTCACAATAAATTCTTTGCTCTCAAAAGCTTCTTGTAAACTCATTTGTGTGCCCATATAAATACCGCCCTTTTTTATGACGAACACCCGTGTAGGTTTGCCCTTTTTTATGACGTGCCCCATGGCTTAGCTGCATTTTTTTGCCTTTTTAATAGCGTGCCTCCCGTGTGGATTTACGCCTTATTATGGCGAACACCCGTCTAAGTCTGCACCTTAACTGCACTGTCTTGCACCGATGGCTGCGCCTTTGGGTGCGGCTTTGTCGCCCTTTTTGCTCTTTTGTGGCGTGCGCCCTTGTTTAGCTGCTATTTTTGACATTTGACTTGTCTATAAGGTAAAATTTCAAAGA
>CAVEKR010000181.1:1326-3292 GCA_963616365.1 Bacteroidaceae bacterium | reverse complement strand
CGTACGCGCGCCCGATTATCCTGCGCGCCGTCGAGAGCAGCGATGCCATGACGGCGGATTGGGCAAAGCTGCCCTACGACGTGTTATCGCAAGTCAGCAGCCGAATTGTCGCCGAGGTCGCAGGGGTTAACCGCGTGGTCTATGACATCACCAGCAAGCCGCCTGCTACGATTGAGTGGGAGTAGGGCTTGGGGGCGAACACCTTGCTACTTGCAACGAGTGTGGTGTTCGCCATAAAAACAATGGAGCAAAAATCCTAGACCCTTCCTTCTAAAAATTTAGCTAGTCAGAAAAATCCTAATTTTAATAATTTTGAACTAATCACTCACACTCTCTTGCATAGTGTGAGCAATTAGTTTAATATATAGACAGCAATGTAGTAAGTAATGCTTTGTATGTTGGTGATAAAAATGCTTTATGGTTATGCAGACGTGCTAAAACGTTATGGGTCTGCCTATCAAATTAAGAGGGCCTCAGATTCTGGCAAGCTTTTTAAGGTGGCGCGCGGGCTTTATTCAGATGCGCAATATCATAGTTCTAATGCGGCGATTTGTGCGCTTTATCCAAAAGCTGTGCTTACTATGGATTCGGCGTTTTACCTGCATGACCTTACTGATGCTGTGCCGCTTGCAGTGCATGTTGCGGTGCCGCGCAATTCAACTCGCATTAATTCTCGTGTTAAAATTTGCATTGGAACTTGTGCTTATGAGGCAGATGTCAAACAATATTTCATGAAGCCTTCTTTGATGAAGGTGGGCGTTGCGCAAAAAAAGGTAAATGGAGAGGTTTTGCGCGTTTTTTCTAGGGAGCGTATGCTGGTGGAACTTTTGCGAAAGGCGGCGAGCATGCCTTTTGATTATTATAAGGAGATTGTTGCGTCGTATCGTCGCATTATAGATAAGCTAGATATAAGGCAAATTGAAGACTGTGTAGCGCTTTATAGTCCTAAGTACGCAGAAGCAATCTTTGAAAAACTGCAGCTAGAGGTCTTCTAAATTCTTTTAAACTAAGCTGCTGCTAGAGGTCTAGAGGCTTGGCGGCGCTTTATTGGCGAACGCCCTGCTGCTTGCTGCTCATTATATTGGCGAACACCACGGTTGCTTTTGAGCAAGGGGGTCTGACACTTCTGTTCTGCTTGCGCAGCAATGATGCCTGACGCCCTTGAGCAGCCCAAACAATGGGGTCTGACACTATTGTTCTGAAGCTTCCGCAGTAAAAAAGAAAAAATTCCATTTGCGACCTGCAAAAATAACTCTTTTCCTATGAATATTTCTTGTATATATACAGCCTTCTTTGCAGCTAGTGTGGTGTTCGTCATGCATTTTAGCAATAAGAGTCTGATGCTTTTGTTTTAGATTATTGTTTGCTAAAAAATGTGTTGCAAATGTGATACAATCAGTATACAAGTGCTGAATATAGGAAATTGCGATTGTAAAAATTTTGAGCACAAAAACAGTAGCTGCAGACTGCGGGGAGGCATAAAAATAGTAACCACAGGCTGCAAATAGACATAAAAATTAGCAATCGCAAACAATTACAAAGGAGTTACGATGACAAAAAGTGCAGCAATCAATATGCGAATTGACCCGACGGTAAAGGAAGAATCCGAGTCGATTTTCAAAAGCCTAGGCTTGAGCTTGAGCGATGCAATTAACGTGTTTTTGCACAAGTCCATTCAGGTTGGCGGAATTCCGTTTGACGTGCGTCAGCCTCGCTACAATGCGCAGACAGAGGCAGCCATGAACGAAGCTCGCGACATCATGAATGGCAAAGTCCAAGCCAAAGGTTATTCCAGCGTCGCTGAAATGGTTGCTGACCTTGAGGAGCAAGGAGACGAGGTCAGCAAAAGATGAGCCTAACTTTAATTCCTACCTCGCAATTTAAAAAGGATTATAAGAAAATGATAAAGCGGGGAGTTCAGATGGAAGAGCTTCATAGAGTGCTTGCTGTTTTGCAGGAAGGCAAA
>CAVEKR010000181.1:0-1295 GCA_963616365.1 Bacteroidaceae bacterium | reverse complement strand
GTGGGCAACTACGAAGGTTTTCGTGAATGTCATATTAAGCCAGATTGGTTGCTGATTTATGCCATTGATAGAAATAGATTGATTCTAACGGCTTCAAGAACAGGAAGCCATTCTGACCTTTTCTAGTTGCTATTTTAGATTATCAAACACGGGGTCTGACACCTTTGCTCTCGCGCGCTAGCGCAGGATTGCTTTGGGGGCTGACACCAGTGTTCTGTGACACCAGTGCTCTGAAGCTTCCGCAGTAAAAAAGAAAAAACTCCATCTATAACCTGCAAGAATAACCCTTTTTCTCTGAATATTTCTTGTACATCTACAGTCTTCCTCGCGGCAAGCGTGGTGTTCGCCATTAAGGAATTGACAGCTTTACACGGGATAGTGGTATCAGGTTCCCTTGCATCGTCGCGCGTTGGAGTGGGAACAAAGGTGTCAGACCCCTTTGTTTTTGGGTTTGCGCATTGCAACACTCCATTGTTTCCCTTTGGATTTGGATATAAAAAGCAGGAGGACAGTTTCCATTTGGATATAAAAAATGCTGGGAGACTGCCCCCAGCGCTTGGAGGTAGCTTTCAACCATGCCACCTATGGGAAAAATCATCGCACAGTTTATAGAGGTTGTACCTGCAAAACCAGGTTTGTTTTCAATTTGTAACTTGTAAAAAATGGCAAAAATGGCTTGGTATAACTTAAGTGCGGCAGCCCCTCTTACACCAACATTCGGCACACTACCACGCAGTTAGTGTAAAATTTGTAACTTGCAAAAAATACGACCTGCTTACAGCAGAATGAAAAAATTCGAGAGACTGAAGTAAGCTTATTAAAGTGGCTTGCTGAAGTGAAAAGGGCTTGCAAGAAACACAAGCCCTTAATACACGTAAGCGATATTCTACGCAAAAAAGCGCCCCGTCGCTTGCGGAGGCTAGACATACACGTGAATCATATTCTTATGCCGTGATTCGCGACACCTAGCGTCCCCCGCTCTCCGTTAACAACATGCGGGCTTTGCTAGCGACTAAATCTACCATGATTTTTTGTTTTGTCAAAAATTGCAAATTGTGGCTGCGAGTTAAGCTTCCGCACGCAGCAATAAATATGCTGGTAACGCACGTGGTGTTCGCCATCAAGGCGCATGCTGTAATAACGAGCGTGGTGTTTGCCATTATTAAAGCTGTGGAAAGATGGAAACAATGGGGTCTGACACTTTTGCTCTGAACGCACAGCCGCCCAAGAATCTGGCGCTTTTGCCTCTCGGACACCGTTACCTCTTCTGCGGCACGCTTGCCTCAGAATACCTC
>CAVEKR010000180.1:290-3295 GCA_963616365.1 Bacteroidaceae bacterium | reverse complement strand
CACGCTTTGAAGCACTCTTGAGGGCTTTGTCTATTTCTATGTTGTCAGAGCCTTGAGGTGTAAAGTTAATGCGCTCATCTTCAAGCAGCTTAGCAACCCAATAATCTGTTTTAATCTCACGTTTTGCCATTGGTTTTGGCCTTTCAGTTAATTTGTATCTGACTACATTTTACCCTAAGTTACGGACATCAACTTTGACAAAAAAGAAACAAATGTTCGTATTTTTGATGTTAGTTTTTTGCGAGCAGGTCAAAGGCAAACATGACAAAGCAGGCACCGTTCGCGCGCTTCCGCTGCTAGCACAGCCGCACAAGTTAACTCACGCCGCCACAGCCCAACGCACGCATTAGCAATGCGGCGCACCCGCAACGCACTAGCCTAACGCACACAAAGGAAGCTACAGCTTGCGGATAAGCTCGCGAAACTCTTTTTCGGCAGAGCTTTTTATGGCGGCAATGACCTTCTCTCCTGGCATCAAGCGAGTCTTGCCGTCAATCATCACAAAGTCGCCGTCTCTGACAACGGCGATAAGCTGCACGTTTCTGCTAAGACCCATCTCTTTGACGACAATGCCGTCCTTGTGCCGCATACGCTCAGACAGCCGTGTCTCCACCATGATAATATCGCCTTCACGCAGCCCAAAGACCATGCGCATATCGCGCGTCGTGGCCTCTTCTTCTACCATGCGAGCAATAATTTCTGTCGACGACACAGGCTCAATACCAATGGCCTTAAAAATCTGCAGGTTCTTGGGGCTGTTTACGCTGGCAATACACCTAGGAACATCAAAATTAGTCATCGCCAGCTCGCAAGCAACCAGATTTTTATCGTCATGCCCCATCAGCGCCACAAAAAGGTCGGCCTCATCCACACCCGCATCAAGCTGCGTCTCAAATTCGCAACCGTCGCCTTCAATAAGCATGACCTGCGCAGGAAGCACCATGGACAAATGCTCGATAACCTCATGGTCCTCCTCAATCACCACAATTCGATGGTTCTGGTCAAGCATCATAGAAATTAAAAATTCAGCTGTCGTGGACCCTCCGCTGGTTACAATTAGCATCTCTAACTCCTAAAAGGTTTACATCAAATAATCTACACATTTTATACGCATGGCGAACACCACACTAGTTTTGCCCTCATTTTATATGCGGGCGAACACCGTGTTCGCCAAAAAATTTATTCGCATAGCATACAATGCGCAAGCTAGCAGGGCGTTCGCCAAACAAATTAGCCTACTAGCAAAGCATTTGCCCTAGTTAACCCTTGATATAGCAAGAAAAATCGACAAAGTCTGCCCTAGAAACGCAAGCTAGGACGATGTCTCCTTCTTGCAGGCGCGTGTCTTTTTGCACCATGCGAGTTTTATTTTTGCGCGTGTAAGCAATAATGCGCACGTCAAAGTCGCGCTCGAGCGCCTCGCTGCTTATCTCGTCTTGCTCTTCTTCTTCCAAAGTCAACGCAAAGCGGATGAGCTCCAAATTTCCAAAAGTATCAATGTGATTGGCATGTCCAGACTGGATTTTCGAGAAGATCTCTTCTGCCACAAGGGTTGTTCCGCACGCGTAATCAATGCCCAGCTTCATGTAGGTGTTTTCTCGCTTGTATTCATACAGGCGCGTTATGACGTGGTCCACCTCAAAAAGCCTGCGAGCAACCTCTGCAATCATCAAATTGGCATTGTCGTTGCTTGTTACTGCTGCTAGAGCGTCTGCATCTTCTATGCCAGCCTCGTGCAAAACGTCAATGTCGTAGCCCAAGCCCTGCACAAGCTGGCCATTAAAATCGCGCCCGAGCGCCCTAAATGCCTTGTCAGACCTATCGACAACAGAAACGTTGTGCCCGTCTTCAGAAAGAAGAGAGGCCAAGTGGCTACCCACTCGCCCGCAACCAACAACAATAATATTCACGCGCTTATACCACCTTTGACGCTACTTTTTAGTTTTCTTTGAGGTGCTTTTTCAGCCCTTTGCCAACCTTTTATCAAGCTATTAAAACTTTCAATCTAGCTTTTGTTTTTGGCGAACAGTGTGTTCGCCAACCAAACTAGAAAGCTATTTAGACTTTGTTGTGCTTTTCTTTTTGGTCGTGCTCTTAGTGCTCTTCTTTTTGGTCGCAGTTTTTTTCGCGCCCGCCGTACTCTTCTTAGCGCCCGCCGAGCTCTTCGCGCTACTCTTAGCAGAGCTCTTAGCAGCACTTTTCTCCTTGCTAGGGCACTTCATGTTAACGCAAATGCGCCAAGGACCGCGCGCCGTCTCTACGATGACCTCTGGAGCTCCGCACTCTTTGCAGACCTCCCCTGTTGCCTGCAGCTCTCCGCGCTGAGGCAGCGGATAGCTTGTCTCGCACTGCTCATAATTAGTGCAGCGAATAAAGCGCTTTAGGGTGCGAGGGTTCTTTTGCGCAATCAGGCGTCCGTCTTTTCCAGCCTCGGCGCACTTTGGGCACTTGCCGACCTCAAACTCGGGCATTTTATTGCTTGGGCACTCAGGGTCTAAGCAGTGCAAATACGCTTTTGCCCTAAATGGTGTCACCTTGATTTGAGTTTTACCGCATATAGGGCATGGCTCCTCACAACTGTCATATTTTCCTTGAGGCAGCGGATATGTAACATCGCAATCTGGCCAAGAATTGCAGCCAACAAAGTTGGAGCGAGTTTTAGCAGAAGACTTAACACACAGGTCGCCACCGCATTTTGGACAAGTGCCCACGCGACTATCTGCAGTTACGGCATCGCTAATTGCCTCTCCTACCTCATCAGATCTTGGGATTAGCTCATCCATTACCTCTGCAAGCAGCTTTCTTGAATGCAAAACAACCGTGTCGCGATTGTTTTTGCCATCTGCTACGTTTGTCATCTCGCTTTCAAGCTCAGCTGTCATATCAGAAGAGGTGATATGTGGTGCCCATTGATGCAATGCATCAATTACAGCCTCTCCTAGCTGGGTTGGCTCTATTGGGTCATTCACAATGTATCGCCTGCTATATAGGCGCTCTATCATGTC
>CAVEKR010000180.1:0-258 GCA_963616365.1 Bacteroidaceae bacterium | reverse complement strand
TGGCTCTATTGGGTCATTCACAATGTATCGCCTGCTATATAGGCGCTCTATCATATCATGGCGCGTGGCCTTAGTACCAAGCCCATGCTTTTCCATCTCTTGAATCAGCCGACCAGAAGAATACCTTGCAGGAGGCTCAGTTTGCTTTGCCTCAAGCAGCGGATTTGCAAAACCAATCTCTTGACCTTGGGTCAAAGGCGGCATCTGTTCGTCCTTTTTAAGACCATATTGATACACGCCCCTATACCCTGGAACAAC
>CAVEKR010000179.1:0-3306 GCA_963616365.1 Bacteroidaceae bacterium | reverse complement strand
AAGGAGTGTGCGACCCTCGCCCTTAAAAGTTTGCTAAGAAAGTAGGCTGTGCTTTCAGTGTTGTAAAAAACGCCTGTGGTGTTCGCCATGAAAAGCGAGCCTAGTACTAGGGTGTTCGCCATCATTGCGTGCCACAAGCGCCGTGTGGTGTTCGTCATGAAAATACGCCAAAGTAACAGGGTGTTTCCCATTATGAATAGTGGACGTTTTTTTATTTACAAGCAGCTTGTTTTTTGCTAAAATTCTCTAGGTTTTGTTAGCCATGCACTATTAGGGGGAATGCGCTATGGCTAAATTGTTCACTAAAGGAAGGATAAACCATGGTTAGATTAGACACTACAGGAAGGACTTATCATGTCTAAATCAGGTTCTAAACAGCACTTACTTAACTTTATAGGTACTGCGATATTTTTAGCATTCGTGGGGCTTATATGTGTTATGTGCGTTACAGTTCAGTCGGCGCGTGCGGCAGATGACAAGGTGATTGCTTATTCTGTTAACACGCAGGGCAATCAAACAAATTACTACACCATAGGTCAGGCAATAAGGGCTGCTTATGCAGATGAAAACACAGTAATTATCATGGCATGCGACTGGGTCTCAGACAGCATGATTGGCATTGCCGACAGTAAGCATGTGACAATTGACATGAACGGTCATAAAATCACGAACAATTGCGGTAACCGCATTTTCCGCGTTCATGAAAAGGCTCACCTTACCCTCAAATCCACCAAAACAGCTAAACTTGACTATACAGGTTACAGTGAAGCTGGCGAACAGACTGACTTTACAGTTGAGACTGGTGGTCTTGTGACAGGCGGCAACACAACAGATAATGGCGGTGGCATTTGGGCAGAAAACTGGACGACAGTTACGCTTGATAATGTTGTTGTTGCGGGCAACAGAGGCGAAAACGGCGGTGGCGTGTGCATTGAAAAGGACTCCGAGTTTTACATGAAAAACGGTGCAGCCATTCAAAATAATGCGAGCTATCAAGACGGTGGCGGAATTTATGTGAACAGAGCTGACACAAACATTCATCTAGATAATGCTTCTGTTGAGTATAACTATGCAGGTCAAGAAGGTGGTGGTCTTTATTCTGATGCCGATGGAACTAGAATCAGCATGGAAAATTATTCCACCTTCAGCAGCAATTCTGCGATAACATGCGGTGCAGTTTACTTTGATTGTTCTTATTGCAACATCATTTCTAGTGACAAGACTGCAATCATTTCAAACAATGTGGCTCGCACTGGTGAAGCTGGCGCAATTAAATTCAAAAAATGCGCAGGGACAACTGAGGGTGAGCTCAACGGCATTGCGTTTAAGAGCAATTCCACCCAACTTGAGGGCGGCGCACTTTACATTCAGCAAAAGAACGTGCGCGTGATTAACTGCACCTTTGCAGGTAACACTGCTGGTCACACTGGTGGTGCTGCGTTTGCTGGTGATAATTCTGGTGATGGTGGGTTTTACAACTGCACCATAACGGGCAACAGCGCTTCAAGAGAGGGCGGCGCCCTTTACCTTAGATCTAAAAACTATCTAGAAGGCTGTACCATCACTGGTAATTATTGCGGTGGCGGCTATGAAGGCGGCGGCGTGTTTGTTTATTACGACTACGACGTCTACGTCAAAGGAAAGCTAATCGTAAAAGACAACACCCGCGGGAACGGCGGTTCATCAGATAACCTGTTCTTGGGTGCGGGAGGCTACGGTAGTAGTGCCTACATCAGAGGTAGTGTGGATGCAGGTTCTAGCATTGGCGTTCGCACAAATGTTACAGGGGATAGGCTTATTGCCAAAGAGGTGTCTAGCTACACCGAGGGCACTTACTTTATGGACTTGGATGGCTACCATGTAACACATGGTTCAGACCATGACGGCGATGTGTGGCAGCGCAAAGGCGCGACGACGTTTTCGGTAAAGATGAACGGCAAAGATGTGGGAAGCTATGCGCAAGGTTCGACAGTTGCGCTAAACGGTGTCAGCGCAGATGCTAACAAGGTCTTCTGGCGTTGGTCTGAGCAAAATTCAACAGGACTTTATCCTTTTGCAGACTATGTAAAAGACATAACCAGCCAAACTCTTACGTTTACAATGCCACAAAACGATGTGAGTTTGGTGGCAGATTACATTGATTATGCAAGCAACTTTAAGGTAGAAGTTGATAGACCTGTTGCAGGTCAAGATTTGCCAACTTCAGTAACTTTTAGCTACACTAGCGCAGGTGAGGACAAGAACTTTACAGTGAGTGGTATCCGCTGGCAAAACAGTGCGGGCACTCAAGTGACACAAGCCACTTATGCCGAAGAATATCGCTGTTACTTTACAGTTTCTGACAAAAAAGAAGCTGGACTTGCATTCCCGAGCACCCTTTCTGCCCAGGATGTGGCGCTTGCTTGCACCAGTGAAGGAGAAACCCCAAGCATTCAAGATGCGCATGTGGATGGCTCACGCTATCTAACCATCACCACAGGTTATTTTAAAACTGATTTACCTGCAATTGAAAGTGTGGAAAGTGCCAGTCTGACCGTCACTGCAGGAACATCAGAGGCTGACTTAAAAGCACTTTTGCCAAGCGTTGCTAAAGCAAAGGTTCAAGATAAAGGAAATATAAATCTTGCAACTGATATAGATTCTTCTACTTGGGCTTGGCCAGACGGTCTGATTGTTGGTGGAGTTGTTGCTGAGCCTAGCGGGGACAAGGCAACCTATGAAGTAAAATTGCCTTTGAAAGACTCAAGCATAGTTAAAATCACGGATGACGATTATCTGCCTGTAAAGCTGACAGTTGTGCCAAAAGAAAAAGTAACAGAGCCAACTTTAAGCAAAATGTCTGGTACATACACTAAAGTTAGTGACACAATGCGCTTTGATGATGGGAACAAAACGCTTACAGTTAAAGCAACATGCCCAACTGAAGGCACAACCATTAAATATAAGCTAGACGGTGGTCAAGAGAAAACTTATGACGCGAATGCAGGCATTGTGCTTGATGTTGTTGAAAACAGCACAAAAACTTATACCGTTTCAGTTTGGGCAGAAAAAACCAATGACCCTACTACTAAATCAGAAACGGTGAGTGCTTCTTACACCCTTGATGATACTTTGCAAAAATCAATTGCAGTTAATTGCACTGATACTGCTTTTTATGCTGAAGGGACCGCAGAGGCCGCGCGCTGGTCAAGCACATTTAATGTAACAGCAGACCTTGGTGCTGAAATAACGATTACGGCGCCTAAGCAGACTGACAAAGTCTTTGACCACTGGGTATGGGACGGTGCACCAACTGGTACTGACCTC
>CAVEKR010000178.1:0-3309 GCA_963616365.1 Bacteroidaceae bacterium | reverse complement strand
GTGCCAGCACAAATAGCACCAGCAATACAGATGCTAACGCTGACACGAACAGTCAAGAGCCATTAAAGCTTGCCTTTGACAATATTGCAAAAGCAAACCTCATTGGAGAAATTGACTTTTCAAAACGTGATTTTTCTTCAATGGAAGCGTAGAAATAGGAAGCAATACGGGCGTTTACCAGCATTGTTATTAAAACGAGTGTGGTGTTCGCCATTATTGAAAAGCGAGAAAAAAGCATGGCGTTCGCCGCACAAACCACAGTGGTGTTCGCCATTATAAAAATACGCAAAAGCAAAAAACAGCAGTTAAAACAAGAAGTAACGAGTAAAAACAAGAACCAAACAAGAAGCAAAAAGTAAAGGAGACAAAACCTCATGGCAAAACAAAAGGGTCCTTCAGAGTTGATTTTGGCATTGCAAGCATTGGCTCACGAGCATAGTATCGATGAGTTTTTGCTGCTTGAGCGCCTTGAAGACGCGCTGGCAGATACGTATACTAAGGCTTTGCGCCTTGATTGGGACGCGATGTGCACCATTGATAGAGAGACGGGCAAGATTTATGTATACGAAAAGGTGGGCGTTGGAGATGAGGACCCCGAGACGGGCGATTATCAAAAATACGAGATGAAGGACGTTACCCCTGATGACGTGAGCCGCGTAGCTGCGCAAACGGCAAAGCGCGTGCTGACCGAGGTGGTGCGTGAGGCTGGTCGCATTAACATATACAAAGAGTTTATTGGCAGAAAAGGCGAGCTCATCACTGGTACTGTCTTGCAATCTACCAAAGATTTTACGATTATTAAAATCCGCGAGGGCGTCGAGGCTGAGCTGCCTCATTATCAAAATCGCCGCACTGCTACTGAAAACGAGCGTTTTACTAACGAAAAACCAGCTAGCGAGCATTATCAGCACAATCAGCGCATTAAGGCTGTAATTGTGGATGTTCGCGAGCCGTTTAATTTGCAGCCAAACAACGAGGTCAAGCGCCTTACAAAAAGCGAGCTCTCTCGCCCTACAATCGTTGTGAGCCGCACTCACCCAGACCTTATTCGTCGTCTGCTAGAGATTGAAGTTCCAGAGATTTACGATGGCGTGGTTGAGGTAAAATCCATTGCCCGAGAGGCTGGCGCGCGCGCTAAAATCGCAGTTTATAGCCGTGAGAGCAACTTGGATCCTGTGGGTGCCTGCGTAGGCCCTAAGGGCAGCAGAATTCGCATGGTGGTAGGCGAGCTGCGCGGCGAGCGCATCGACATTGTCCAATACAACGAAGACCCTGCAGTTTTTGTGGCAAATGCGCTTAGCCCAGCAAAGATAAACAACGTCTTGATTGACGAAGAAAGCCAATACGCGACCGTCATTGTGAGCGATGATCAGTTGTCCCTAGCCATTGGCAAAGAGGGGCAAAACGCTCGTTTAGCTGCGCATTTGACGGGCTGGCACATAGATATCAAGGCGGTAAGCCTAGTCAGCGGTTCGCAAAACCCTGAGCTGGTCTCTTTGATTGAGTCCGAAGAGGAAAAGCCTGTTGAGGTGGAAGATGACACTCAATGCGCACACATCGGCAAGGACGGCGTACGCTGCAGAAACCACGCTCGCCCGAACTCTCGCTATTGTGGCGTCCACAAAAATGACGAAGAGGACTTGCTGATTTAGCTTTGTTTTTGTGGTTGTTTTGGTGGCGCGGATGGCGAACGCCTCGGTAGGTTGCTGGCTTTTTGGGGTGGCGAACGCCCGTGTGGGTAGCAGCTAGTTTGAGGCGGACGCCCCGTTAGATGGTAGACGCGATTTTGACTGATATGGTAATGACAGATGAAACAAGAGGCAGATATTGCAGTAGTTGAAAAAGTGCCCATGCGCACATGCATTGCTTGCCAGCAAAAGCGCAGCAAAGAAGAGCTGTGTCGCATAGTGCGGTGCGCTGCTGGAAAGAGTACTGCTGCTGGCGGTGCTGGCACAAAACCTGTGAACGGCGCTGCTGACGCCGCCGATGCTGCTAAAAGCGCCCCCGCCGTCAAGTTAAAGCTTGACGAAAGCGGCAAAGTGGCAGGTCGTGGTGCATATGTGTGTTACGATAAGGCATGTTTTAAGAAGATGAAAGAGAAAGGTCTTTTAGCAGCGCGTTTAAGGTGCAAGGTTAAAAAACAAGATTATGAGCGCCTAGAAAGCGACTTTGAGGTCGCGCTTTTGAAAAGATAGCGCACACAAGCGAAAAAGCGGATTTTAAAAAGGCAGGCTCAAAAGCCAAGCACAAAAAGGCAGATAAAGGCAAACTATACAAAGGCAGATTATAAAGGATAGGTTGGTAAAAATATGGCAGGTATGCGTGTACATGAATTAGCCAAAGAATTTGGCATGACTTCTAAGGAACTTCTAGCTAAGTTAAAAGAGATGAAGATTCCTGCAAAAAGCCATGCGACCAATCTATTGGACGCTTATGTAGATAAGGTGCGCAAAAATTTAGCTCCTGAGCTTGAAGAGCGCGCCAAAAAGCTCAAAGTAGAAGAAGAGAAAAAGGCCGAGGCTGCCAAAAAGGAAGAAGAAGAAAAAAAGCGCAAAGAAGAAGAGGCGCATAAGCAAGCTGTAGAAAACGAGCGCAAGCGCAGAGAGGCAGAAAAAAAGCGCCAAGCTCAAGCACAGGCAGAAGAAGCCAAAAAGCAAAGCGAGCAGGCTCAAGCAGATAATGCGCAAGAAGGAGCAGCTGGCATACCTAAAGCCCCACGTTCGTCAATTTTTGATAATTTGCTAAGCCAAATTGCTGCAGAAAATGACCGCCTTTCTCACGAGCACAGCTCTGCACATACAGGCGGCGCAGGTGCAAATCAAGGCGACAAAAAGAAAAAGCAAGGCCTAGGTAAAAACCAAAAAGGCAGGGGTCAAGCAGGTGACCAAGGCAATCAAGCAGGCAAAGGCTCTTCAAAAAAGCAAGGCGCGGGCGCAAACACAGCGGGCAACCAAGGCGGCGCAGCCACACAAGACGCTCACACGCAAGGCGCCCCCAACGCAGCCAGCCAATCCGCTCAGCCCTCAAAAAACAAGCACAACAAGAAAAAAGGCAAAAAAGGCCAGGTAGATGTAGATGCAAGGTCAGAAGACGATCGCTATCGTCAAATGGCTCACATGGCAGAAAAACTGCAGCGTGACAAAGTACTCGAAGAAGCACGCGCATCCATTGCCCAAGCTCAACAGCAGTCTTTGGGCAGGCGCAAAAAGCGTAAAGAGCGCAGAGAAGAAGAGCGCAAACGCCGAGAAGAAGAGGCAGCCAAAAAAGAGGCAGAGCTCACTGGTGTTCCTGTGGGGACTATCAAAGTGA
>CAVEKR010000177.1:0-3339 GCA_963616365.1 Bacteroidaceae bacterium | reverse complement strand
AAATAATGCTGCTCAAAATAAAGAAGGAGCCGCTGATGGTGCAATTGAAGGCACTGGTGAAGGCACTGTTGAAGGCGCGGGCGCTTTATCAGAAAATTCTTACTCTTCAGCTCTAAATGGTTTAGCTGGAGAATTATCTGCTCTAAATGGTGCTGAAGGCTTAAGTGTAGAAGAATCTGGGGTTTTTGCTGGAGATATTGCTCAACCAGATGCGCTTTTGCAACCACAAGAGCAAGCACAATCAGGTTATGGGAGCATTACTTCAGGTGAACTTTCAGTAGATGCGCTAAAAAACGGATCTGAAAACACATTTTCTCCACTTTCTTGGCTTTCAGAGCTTGCTTCTTCTTTGGCTAATGCTTGCATCTCTCAAATGCAGGCACTTTATGGAGCTTTTCAACATCTATCAGAAATTTCAGGGCTTCCTATCATGGTTTTTGCCATTGGCACTGCCGTGCTTGTGGTAGCCGTTTTAAGTGCAGCTTGTTATAGCTTTATACGTTTTATCCTTCCGCGATTGCGTAAGCAATGTGGTTTTTCCAAAATTAAGTCTTGCACAAAAGAAAGAGGGGTGGTAGGATAGCTAGGCAGATTTTCTCCTGCTTCGGATTTCCTTCAAGCTAATTTTTCCGAAGCCGTAAATAGTCCAAAGGAGGTGAACATGAAGGATTACGAACTTTTGTTTTTCGTCAGCCCATCTATTGATGACGAAACTCGTACTGCCACACAAAAAAGAATTGATGCCTCTATTACAGAGCAGGGTGGCAAGGTCAACAATGTTGAAGAATGGGGCAAGAAAAAGCTTGCCTATGAAATCAACGGTCTTCAGGATGGAGACTATACTCTCATCGATTTTCAAGCTGAACCAGAAGCAATTGCCGAGCTTAATCGTGTCTTGCGCATTATGGATTCTGTGGTGCGTCATATGATTACTGTTCGTCCATCAGTTGCTGCTGCAAGCTAAAAATCGCACAGATTAAAGCGCTTTATGCATGGGTGTTTGCTACCAAAATGGTAAGGGCTAGCAGAGCGTTTGCCGCCAAGGGGGCACACCATTATTGTTAGTTAAGGTGTTTGCCAATAAGGGGGCACGCCATTATTAACAGGGCGTTTACCACTAGGGTGTTCGCCATTGTTAAAAGGCTGTTTATCACCAAAGGGCACGCCATTATTACTAAAAGGTGGGCGTCATTGAAAAAGGCACGCCATTGTTTTTAAAGCGCATGTATGAGCAACTGAAAGGAATACGCTAATGAGCATTAATAAGGTTATTGTTACAGGTAATTTGACGCGCGATGCAGAGTTGCGCACCACACCAGGTGGAACGTCTTTGGCAAATTTTGGCATTGCTGTTAATGACCGCAGACATAATATGCAGACAGATCAATGGGAAGATTACGCCAATTTTTTTGATTGTACTATTTTTGGGCGTCGCGCAGAGGCTTTGGTGCAATATTTGACCAAGGGTACAAAAGTGGCTATTGAAGGTCGCTTGCATTTTAGCTCTTGGGAAGACAAAAACACTGGTCAGCGCCGCAGTAAAGTGGACATCACGGTGACAGAACTTGAGTTTATGAGCTCTCGCCATGGTTCAGGCGGTGCAAATGGTGCAAATTCATATGCTGGAAACAATTCAGATACTGCTAATAACTCTAGCTCAAACGTTTCAGAACAGGGCGGCGATGATTATTCGCCTGCAGGTGGTTCTGAAAGCTACAGCGATGAAGAAATTCCATTTTAAGCAATGCTTAATGGTTAACGTATTTGGTGTTTAATTTAGAGATTTTGATTAAAGATTTTGGGTCATAGATTTTGATTTTGGTTAGAAATCTTGATTTTGGTGAAAAGCCTCGATTTTGATGAAAGATCTTGATTTGGGTTAAAGACCTCGATTTTGGTGAAAGACCTCGATTTAGAAATCTTGACTTAAAGATTTTGATTTAAGGATTTTGATTAGGAGAAACCATGGCTGAATATGCAAGACAGGGCAGCCGTAAGCAGTGTCCATTTTGCAAAGATAATGTAACTTACATTGACTACAAGGATACTCAAACACTGCAACGCTATGTAACCGATCGCGAAAAGATTAAGTCACGTCGCGTTACTGGTGTTTGCACTCAGCATCAACACGAGCTAGCTAAGGCTATTAAGCGCGCTCGTGAGATGGCTTTAATGCCCTATACGGCACGCGTTACTTCTCATGGAAGTGGACGTCGTAACCGTTAATTTTTGAACTAATTTTGAATGTAGGCACTTGCACATGTGCAAGCAGTCCCCGCCATAGTGGGGCAAACTGGAAGGTTAAAACATGAAAGTTATTTTGCTAAAAGAGCTAAAAGGTCGCGGCGGTGAAGGCGATGTAGTAGATGTAGCTCAAGGTTTTGCGGTAAATTATCTTTTGCCACAAGGAATCGCACTCAAGGCAACAAAAGGTGAGTTAAAGCAGCTTGAGCAGCGCAGAGGCAATATTGCAAAGCGCGAACTTGCTCGCACTACCGATGCTGACACTATCAGAGAAGCTTTGGATGGCAAAACAGTCAGCATTAGCGTTAAGGTCGGCGAAGAGGGTCAATTATTTGGTTCTGTTACTCCTACCATGATTGCTCAAGCAATTGTTGAGCAGATTGGCGTTAACGTTGATAGAAAGAAAATCGATCTTGGACGTCCTATTAAGGTTGCTGGTTTACATCAGGTAAGCGTTGCAATTTATCGCGAGATTAAAGCAACCATCAACGTCAAGGTTATTGATGAAGGTGGAGAGCTTGAGATGCTTGATGAAGCGCTCAACGCTTTACATGGTAAGCAAAATGAGGCTGAAGCTGGTGCTGGTGCTGGTGTCGAGGGCGTGGCTGAAGGTGCGGCTGCTGCTGATGGTGGCGCTGAGGCTTCTGCCGAAGGTGCGGCTACTGAGGGCGCTGGCGCTGATAAGGGTGGCGAACACCCTGCTAGCGCTGAAGGTGCTGCTCCTGCAGCTCCTTCTGCTCCTGCGGCTCCTGTTGCTTAAGGCGCAGCTGACGCAACAAAAGATGATGCAGCTAATGCTTAATGCTTAGTTTTGTTGATACTTACTAGTATTTGAATGAAAACTTTTGCATTAAAAATGCTGGTTTTCAAACTTAAAGGATAATAATATCGGTTTGTACTAATCGTTATATGTTATGTGATATGCCTAAAAGGGCTGCCTCGTTTGAGGTAGCCCTTTTTTCTTGCGCTCTATAACACTCAGGTCTGACCCCAGTGTTTCAAGCTCGAGCACTCAGGTCTGACCCCAGTGTACATTCAGGTCTGACCCCAGTGTTTCAAGCTCGAGCACTCAAGTCTGACCCCAGTGCTTTCCGC
>CAVEKR010000176.1:0-3340 GCA_963616365.1 Bacteroidaceae bacterium | reverse complement strand
CTGTGACTATAAGGCGGTTTTTGCCGCTCTTATTTTTCTCGACGTGTGCCTTTGCACGGATAGTAATAGAACCTCTGCCGCTTTCATAAGCATTGCGAATACCCGAGGTACCCATAATAGTGCCGCCTGTCGGAAAGTCAGGACCAGGCATAATCTCAAGAAGCTCGTCTAGAGAAATATCAGGATTTTCCATCTGAGCAATAGCAGCATCTATTGCCTCACCCATATTGTGAGGAGGAATATTTGTTGCCATACCAACAGCAATACCACCAGAACCATTTACCAACAGATTTGGAAAACGTGCAGGTAAAACCTTTGGCTCTTGCAAAGACTCATCGTAATTTGGCTGCCAATCGACAGTTTCTTTATCCAAGTCTGCCAAAATTTCCATAGCAGGCTTATTAAGACGAGCCTCTGTATAACGCATAGCAGCTGGACTATCACCATCAATAGAACCAAAGTTTCCATGCCCATCAATCAATGGCATACGCATACTAAAATCTTGAGCCATGCGCACCATGGTGTCATAAATTGCAGCATCACCGTGTGGGTGATATTTACCCATACAATCACCTACAGAACGAGCAGATTTTACATGGGGTTTAGCAGGCGTAATACCAGAACTATACATGGAATATAAAATGCGCCTATGAACAGGCTTCATACCATCTCTAACATCTGGCAGCGCGCGCGCCACAATAACAGACATGGCATATTCCAAAAAAGATGTCTCCATCTCTTTTGTAAATTCAGTATTAGAAATTTTGCCAACGTTAATATCCAAGGTTCCAACATTGGCATTAATTTTTGACTCAAGCCCAGCTTCTACCACATGTTCAGGACCTGCATCAATTTTTCCATTAAACTCATCTTCTGAAGAGGAGCTTTGGGCGTTATCCAAATCTGAATCTAGGGAATCATTAGAATTTGTGTCCTCGTCATCTATTCTGGCGAACAACCTGCCAAGATCGCTATCTTGGCTTTTGTTTGCATTATCATTATTGCTGTCACCTTTATTTGGTGTATTACCTGCACCATTATTGTTGGCGACGCCATTATTGGCGTCATCATTTGGCGTGCCACCTGCGCCATTATTGTTGACGCCGTTTGCGCCGTCGCTACTTGCGCCATTATCGGCATCATTATTGATGCCACCGTTGTTTAAATTGTTATCATCAGCCATTATTGCTCCTCCTTTCTATACATCTAAAAAGCGCTCGTCGAGCTCTTTTGCGTGTTCTTGAATAAATGTTCTGCGGGTTTCAACCACACTACCCATCAAATCTGAAACCACTTTATCAACTTCTCCAGCATCTTGATATGTTATCTGGCGTAAAGTGCGGCTCTCTGGGTCCATGGTTGTTTCCCATAATTGCTCGGGATCCATCTCACCTAAACCTTTATAGCGCTGAACATCATATTTATTTGGATCATCTAAATTGTTCATACACTCAGTTAATGCTGCATCGTTATAGAGATACTGCAGGATTTTTCCACTGCGTGAGTTTTTCTTTTTCAACCCATAAAGCGGTGGACATGCAATATAGATGTATCCACGCATAATAAGCTCTGGCATAAAGCGAAAGAAAAACGTCATCAATAAAATTGCAATGTGAGCACCGTCAACATCAGCATCTGTCATGATAATAATGCGATGATAACGTGCTTTATCTGCATTAAATTCATCCCCAATACCAGTACCTATGGCAGTAATTAAAGATGTAATGGTCTCTGAATTGAGCGCCCTATTTTGACCAGCGCGTTCGACATTTAAAATCTTACCGCGTAAAGGCAGGATTGCTTGATAACTGCGCTCTCTTGCCTGCTTTGCAGAACCGCCTGCAGAATCACCCTCTACGATATAGAGCTCTGTTAGAGCTGGGTCTTTTACAGAACAATCTGCAAGTTTTCCTGGCATTCCAGCACCTTCAAAAACACTCTTACGGCGCGTTGTGTCGCGAGCTTTTTTAGCAGCCTCACGCGCTTTTGCAGCTTGAACTGCCTTTTTAACCACGGTTTTTGCAGGAGACGGGTGTTCTTCAAGCCATTCTGCCAAACCCTTAGCAACAGCACTTTGAACAAGACCACGAATTTCTGTGTTGCCTAGCTTTGTTTTTGTTTGCCCTTCAAATTGAGGTTCGTGCAGGCGAACACTAATAACAGCAGTTAAACCCTCTCGAATGTCTTCTCCTGTTAGATTGGACTCTTTTTCTTTTAAAATGCCATTTTTGCGAGCATAATCATTTACTGTACGCGTTAAAGCATTACGAAAGCCCTCTAGATGAGTTCCACCTTCTGCTGTGTGAATATTGTTGGCAAATGATAAGACAGTCTCGTTGTAATTTTCTGTCCACTGCATTGCAACTTCTACTTCTCCATCATCATTTGAAGACTCAAAATCAATTGGAGTAGCACCACTTACAATGGCTTTATTCTCGTTTAGATACTTGATAAAATCAACAATACCACCAGCATATTGGAAAGTTTCTTCAACTTCTCTACCAGCACGTTTATCTTCAAAATGTATCTTTAGACCCTTATTTAGAAAAGCGGTTTCTCTAAAATGAGTGAGAAGAATTTTGGAATCATAATCTGTTGTTTCAAAAATCTCTGAATCAGCAAAAAATGTAATGGTAGTGCCTGTTGTTTGGCTTGTGCCTACTTTTTCCATTTTCTTAGTGGTTTTACCACGAGAAAATTCCATCTCATAAATGCCGCCATCGCGCCTTACCTGCGCTATAACTTTTGTAGAAAGGGCATTTACTACAGAAACACCAACACCATGCAAACCACCAGAAACTTTATAGCCTTCTCCACCAAATTTTCCGCCAGCGTGCAAAATTGTTAGAACAACTTCAAGAGTTGGAATCTTCATCTTAGGGTGTTCGTCAATAGGAATACCACGACCATTATCAACAACAGTTACAGAATTATCTAGATTGATGGTAATGTCAATTTTTGAGCAATAACCAGCTAAAGCCTCGTCAACCGAGTTATCAACTACCTCATATACTAAATGATGAAGACCACGTGGACCAGTGGTTCCAATATACATTCCTGGCCGCTTGCGGACAGCTTCAAGACCTTCAAGAACTTGAATATCTTTACCAGAATAAGACGCGTTATCTTCTGCCAAAATTTATCCTTTCGTTTATGCCCTACCTTATAGAAAAAATAGTGTGCAACACAATATATGCACTACATTATATTTTGAAACCACAATATTTTGTGTGTAAATAGAATAACTATTCAAAAACTTTATAAGTTTTCAAGCTCTGTTTGATTGCAAATGTAAGTGAAATAATGAGGGGCGTGGACAGAATGAGAGAACAGCGCAACT
>CAVEKR010000175.1:0-3361 GCA_963616365.1 Bacteroidaceae bacterium | reverse complement strand
ATCCCATGTGCCTTAAAGTCGTGTTCGCAAATTGCCTTACGCAAAAAGTCATAGCCTTGCTCAGGACCGTATCCTTTGAATGTTTCTGCGCAAGACATTTCATCAACTGCTTTGTGCATTGCATCTATAACAGCAGGTACAAGTGGGCGAGAAACATCGCCAATGCCCATTTTTATAAGCTCTACTTGGGGGTTTTGCTCCTGAAATTCAGATACGCGTTTTGCTATATCTGCAAACAGGTAGTTTCCTGGGAGTTTGCTAAAGTTTTCGTTAATTTTTGCCATGAATGTCTCCTTGTAATTTTGGATTTAAAATTGAGCGCTTATAATTTGAGGTCGCTGCGCGCCGCCTAGTTGCGCGCTTTTCAGTCTCAAATCGAACGCCCAAATAATTTGACGCCGTTGAGCGTTCGTTTAGCTGCGCGCCGTCTAACTGCGGCTAGTTCTCTTGTTTAACTCTAAGTCCACCTCGCGCAGTTGCAGCTAGTCTTCTTGTTTAATCTTCTTGTTTAATCTTCTTGTTTAACTCCATATTGTTCATAGTAAGAATCAAGTGCCTTCTTAATAGTATCATCAATAACAACGTGTTCGCCAATTTTCTTATTATAAAGCTGCAAGACGACCTCGTGCATATCAACAATAGAAAAACATGGCATGTTATAGCGCTCGCTCACCTCGTCAAGTGCGCATTTTTTGCCTTCGCGCCCAATTTCAAGGCGGTTGAGAGAAACCATGAGCCCAACCACGTCAACATCTGCCGCTTTTTTGATGAGCGGCCAGGTCTCGTCAATGGACTTGCCAGAGGTTGTGACGTCTTCGACCATGATAACGCGCATGCCAGCTTCAAGCGTTTTGCCCAAGAACATTCCCTTGTCGCCGTGGTCTTTGAGCTCTTTTCTGTTGGAGCAATAGTGGGCTTTTTTGCCGTATAGCTCTTCTAGGGCAATGCAGGTTATGACAGAAAGCGGAATGCCCTTGTAGGCAGGTCCAAAGACCACGTCAAAGTCCAGCCCAAAGTTTTCATTTATTGCTTGGGCGTAGAATTTGCCCAGCTCCATGAGCTGCGCGCCGCTAGTATATGCGCCTGCGTTCATGAAGAACGGAGACTTGCGCCCGCTTTTGAGCGTAAAGTCGCCAAACTTCAAAACATCGCATTTGACCATAAAGTCGATAAAGTCTTTTTTGTAATCTTGCATTTGTCTTTCCTTTGTCTTTCCTTTGTTGTTTGGACTTGCTAGGAAAAGTTCCTGCCTGTCGTTTGGGCTTCTTCTAAACGTGTGGTCTTCTTCTAAACGTGTCGCAGGTCTTTAATCATACCACGATTTCTTCTCTTGCAATCAGACTTGAGCGCCATAAAAGCACTACTACACAATTTGCTACAAACGCGCCGCCACATAGAGCGAGAGCGCCGCAAAAACGCGGCCATATAAAACGCCATATAGAGCGCCACAAAAACACCGCCATCCAGCGCGCTATACAGAGCGCCCCAAAAGCGCCGTTACATAATTTGCTACAAAAAACCGCCATTCAATTTGTTACAAAAACATCGCCATATAAAGCGGCAGGTGAGTAACGCCATCTTTAACCATAACATCTTTTGTGTAAAGCAAAAATTGTTCGCCAATTTTAGATGAAAACTTAGCCTTAAACTTATCGAGCGACTTATGCGATCTATAATTTCCAGACTTTACTTCTATGGGAGAAATTTTATTGTTGCGCGTGATAAGAAAGTCTATTTCCATATGATTAGCTCGGTTTTCTTTGTCGCTTCGCGAATAATAATAAAGACTTTTGCCATTTGTTCTTATCATTTGTGCCACAATATTTTCCATCAACATTCCTTCGTTGATGTTGAGCTTGTCAAAGAGCACAGCTTTATAAAGTTCGTTATCAGCAAATTTTTTATCCATAAATGCAAGTGTTACCAAAAGCCCAGTGTCAGCCATGTAGCATTTGCAAGTTGAATGGTCAGCACTTAATGCAAGCCCTATATTTGGGTCAGTCGTATTAAAGCAAGAATTAGTAATCATTGCCTCGTTAAGCCATATAAAAGAATCTTCATAGCTGCGAAAACGTGCATTTTTATTGATTTGCGACAGGCGATATTTCTTCTCTTTCTTAGAAAGCTGGCTTGGAATTTGGTCAAATACTGCATAGACTTTGTCCTCATAACCTGGCGCAAATTTAGCAATGTCTGCTCTATAGAGCTGCAAAATCTTTCTTTTAGCAGCATCACTTGCAGCAAAATCTGCATTTTTTATATAAGCTAAAACCGATTGCGGCATTCCACCAACTAAAACATATTGCCTAAACAAAGTAAGCAAATGCCTATGCACTGCACCAAGCGGGCGTCTTTCTTCAAAAAATTGCTGTAATATAGGAATTGTTGCATCGTTTCCAAGCGCCCATAAAAACTCTTCAAAATCCAGCGGAAACATATCTAGCTGCTCTTCTTCTGAAGGAATCACAATATCTTGCACGTTTTTCTTTAATCGAATCAAAGAACCTGTTTCAAGATAGTCATATCTTCCATCTGCAACAAGGTGCTTTATAAGCTGCCTTGCTTTTGGAAATTGCTGCACCTCATCAAAAATTATCAAAGAATCGCGCTGGTATAGCTTGGTATCAAACAAAAATGAGAGCTTTTGGAAAAAAAGATTAAAATCCATGATGTCGTTTTCAAAAACATCAACCACGTCTTTTGAAACATTGCTAAAGTCTATGGTCAAGCAGCTCTTATATTCGTTTTTGCCAAATTCTTGCGCTATGAAACTTTTTCCAACGCGCCTAGCTCCATTGATTAAAATCGCAGTCCTTCCATTTGACTCTTTTTTCCACTTGCAAAGCTGGTCATATGTCTTGCGCTTTAACATGGTATTTTCTCCTTTTTGCCTTATTCATGGCATTTTTGTTTCAATATGCATAAGCATCAATATTTGCCGTCTCGTCCTTACGTGCTGATTCAATATTTGCTACTTTGCCTTTGCGTGTTGACTTAATATTTGCTGTCATAATATTTGCTGTCGCGCCCTATGGCTCTGACATGCTATTTTTTTTTGCAGTGTGCACGAAAGTAACACTTCAAGTATAGCAGATTTGCACGAAAAGACAAGTTCATTTTCCCAACTTATGCACGAAAAGGCAAGTTTCCCAGCGCCAAATTTGCACGAAAAGACAAGTTGCCTAGCGCCAAATTTGCACGAAAAGACAAATTAGCGCGTCCCCTAGCGCTCTTCATGGCGTGTCTCTAGCGTTTTTCATGGCGAACACCCCACTCGTTGTACGGGTATTAATGACGAACACCACGTTTGCTGTGTGAGCATTAATGGCGAACACCACGTTTGCTGTGCGAGCATTAATGG
>CAVEKR010000174.1:2396-3367 GCA_963616365.1 Bacteroidaceae bacterium | reverse complement strand
GAAGCCCTTATGTAGATGAAATGATAGCAGAAAATAAAAGTTTTGAAAAGAGTTTTAAGCTGCTGCTGTTGTTGCAAGTATTAGGCAATACAAAAGTGCCAGCACCACTGGTAGGTAAGAAACGATGAGCACAAGCAGGTCATGGTGCTTTTCTTTAAACTTATGATATAAAACATAGCTCACGCAAGATATTATGACAATAAGACATAGTGCAATTGTACTAAATGCCAAAGAGGCAAATCCAAAGATATTAGAGCCAGCCAAGCAATTTATAACCATGAGCTCCACGCAAAGCCATACAAAAAAGAGCAATAACAAATTAGAATACGGTGCGTGAGCTGCTTTTATTACAATAAGAGAGGCAATAACAAAAAGAGCCGCGCTAATAGCCGAAATTATCCATACAGCCAAAAAAGCATCCATATTGATTGCGCCATATAAAATCATTCCAGCACCAAGCAAACCAAAAACGACTGCTCCAACAAAGCATGCCTTGGCACCGCCTTTTATTTGCGCACTAAATTCTTGCTTGCTTGGAGCTTTTAAGATGTGAAACCACACAGCATAAAAAAGCAGCGCAAAAATAAACGCACGATGTCCAATGCTTATATAGAGTAGTTGGTTTTCAAATGCCATAAATAATGCCTTCCTTATTGTTTGTTCTTATTTTGACTACTGTTATTGCGCTAAAACCATCAGCCCGCACAAGGATTGCTAGTTTGCACAAAAAATTTCAACAGCAATCAACACTTAATTCTAAATCAACTTTTAGACAAACTCTTAAAAAACATGGTTGTTTTATGTCAAAAGGAGTACAAATAAACAAGTTAGCCTTAAAGCTACCTTGCTTTGCCTATAATTATTTTCCTATGGACAAACAAAACCTCGCCTAAGAAAAACGACTTAAAGGGCTGGAAAGTCCTAAATTATCGGCTGGAAAGTTTTAGCCGCTGGCTAAGAGTTTTAGCCGT
>CAVEKR010000174.1:0-2386 GCA_963616365.1 Bacteroidaceae bacterium | reverse complement strand
AACATGGTTGTTTTATGTCAAAAGGAGTACAAATAAACAAGTTAGCCTTAAAGCCACCTTGCTTTGCCTATAATTATTTTCCTATAAGTAAACAGACCTCAGCTGGAAACTGGCTGAAAACTGGCTAGAAATCAGCTGAGAACAGCTGAAAAACTGGAAACCTCAAATTAT
Organism: Bacteroidaceae bacterium; assembly: GCA_963616365.1. Lineage (GTDB taxonomy): Bacteria > Actinomycetota > Coriobacteriia > Coriobacteriales > QAMH01 > CAVAWX01. Next base: position 2,215 of record CAVEKR010000174.1, on the reverse strand, counting down.
CGGCTGGAAAATTTTAGCCGCGTTTTAGCCACTGAAGCTGCGGCTATACAGAGAGTTTTAACCGCTGGCTAGCTAGAGAGGTTTAAATTACCGACCAAAAGGTCTTAGAAGAGGTCTTAACAAAAAAGGAGCTTAAACACCTATGTATATTGCTTGCCTTGATTTAGAAGGAACGCTTACACCAGAGATTTGGATTGCTTTTGCGCAAAAAAGCGGCATTGAAGAGCTAACTCGCACAACTAGAGACGAGCCAGATTATTCAAAGCTAATGGATTGGCGTCTTGGCATCTTAAAAGAACACAACATGAAGCTTGCCGACATTCAAAGCGTTATAGAAAAAATCGACCCGCTTGATGGCGCTATGGACTTTATTGCAAAATTGCGCGAATTTACGCAGGTAGCCATTATTTCTGACACCTTTGAGCAATTTGCAAAACCCATCATGAAAAAGATGGGCTGGCCTACAATTTTTTGCAATAGCCTAAAAGTAGATGCAGATGGAACAATCACCGACTACATCTTGCGCGCAGACAACATGAAAGTAAACACAGTTCAGGGCTTGCAAAACATTGGGTATGACACAATAGCTGCAGGAGATAGCCACAACGACATTGGCATGCTAAAGGCAAGCAAAACAGGCTTTTTATTCCATGCACCAGAATCCATAAAGCAAGAATACCCCGAATTTGTCTCTTACGAAAACTACGATGAGCTCCTAGAAGCCTTTAAGAAAGAGATTGTTGGATGAACAAAAATCTAACTTCCAAGACAGATATGCAAGTCAAAACAAATGCGCAGGTCAAAGCAGGCGCACAATCCTTTTGCATAAAAACGCCTTTTAGCATTTTTTTTACTGCTCTTATTGCCGTTGCTTTTTTTATTGCATGCTCAAGCATTTTTGTTTTTGCTAACCCTTCTTTAGCATTTGCTGGCGAACACCACGGGGCAAAAACAACTTTAACTTTGTCCAGCGCTGATGCGCCAAATGAAAGTCAAAATGCAGCTCAAGTAGCAAGCATAAATCAAGCCGCGAGCGCAAACCAAAGCGACAGCGGCGATAGCAGCAATAGCGGCGCTTCAAACCAAGGCGATAGCAGCGACAGCGGTCAAAGTGGCAGCAGCGACAGCGACCAAAGCAACAGCCAAGACCAAGGCGACCAAGATGCTGATGACAAAGAAGACAGCGGCGACCAAGACCAAGACGCCGACGCCGATGGTGATCAGGATGCTGACGACAGCGATAACCCCGCCGCCGATGACAATGACGACGCCGACAATCCAGATGACCCCGCCGATGATGAAGACGCCGACCCAGACGACCCAGACAATCCCGATGACGATCAAGATTCCGACAACCCCGACGCCAGCGATGAGGACAAAGACCCAGACAACCCCGACCCCGACGACCCTTCTGACGACGATGACGCCGACCAAGATGACAAAGACGAAGACACAAAACCCGCAGGTGGAGACCGTGTTCTAGAAGACGGTCACATCTATATTATTTATTCGGGTCTTTCTAATAAAAGCTTAGAGGTTTCTGGTGGCAATATGAATGAAAACGCAAAAATCGTTCAATACACCACCAATAATATGACTCCGCAACAATGGTTTGTTAGGTATGACAAAGATAATTATGTAACATTTATTAATGTAAAAAGCGGCAGAGCTTTAAGTACAATTGACACAAATGTTAGCAGCCAGTCGGGTGTTCGCCAAAAAACAAACACTGGGACTTTGGCTCAAAAATGGATAGTAACAAAAATCTCAGATAAATATTATCTTATTGCATCGGCGCTAAATCCAAACGTTGTGCTTGATGTTTATAATGGCTCTAAAAAGAATAATGCGCAAATTTGGCTATACAAATCCAATAATTCTAAGGCGCAAAAATGGGAGTTTTATGATGTAACGTCTGCTAGAGAGACTATAAAAAATGTATTGTCCGAAGGTCAAAAGGCTCTTCCAGCTGGAATGTATACGATTGTTTCTAAGCTTTCAGACAAGGCTTTAGATGTTGCTGCAGGCTCTACAGAGGCGGGCGCTAATGTGCAGCTTTGGAGTCAAAACAATGCTTTTGCGCAAAAGTGGCGCGTAAGCTATGACTCTAGCGGTTATGCGACAATCAATGCTGTTGTTTCTGGTCTTAATTTGGACTTGAAAAATGGGCTGGCAGGCAATGGCACAAACGTGCGTCAATGGAGCTGTAATACCT
>CAVEKR010000173.1:0-3379 GCA_963616365.1 Bacteroidaceae bacterium | reverse complement strand
CGTTGTACGAGCGGAAACACGCCGCGCCCTTGGAGCTTTCTATGCAAGAAATTGCCGGTGCCCAGCGCGGGTCCACGCCATAATCCCAAGCGGCAGCTGCATAATAAGCACCTGTACCTGCGGTGGGAGAGCCTGAGAGGTAGTCGTTGATGCGATCTGCCCATTCGTTGACAAAAGCACTTTTGTCAGAAGACCAGTCCACGTTGCCAGCAGCAGAAGAAGAAGCGCTCTTTTTTGACTGGTTGAGCTCTTCTTGCGCTGCCTCGCGCTCCTCGTCTGTGGTGGCGTTTTTGAGCCTTTCTTCTGCGGACGAATTTGCCGCCTGAGCTTGAGCTGCCTGTTTTGCGGCTGCCTCTTCTGCAGCTTTTTGTCGAGTTGCCTTTGCCTGCTCAAGAGCAGAAGCTGCACTGTTTGCGGCATCGTCTGCCTGCGCTTTGTCGCTTGTAAGCAGGGTGCGCGACTGGTCAAGGTCGCTTTTCATGTTTTGGGCTTCTTGCACAATTGCCAAGTGCCTGTCAATTACCCAAGTGTATTGGTCTGCCAAAGCGAGCATGTCAACAATACTGGTGGAATCCAGCAGCATTTGCACTACGCTTGCAGAATCTGAAGAATATTTGTAGAGAGCCACGATGCTCTCGTCAGATTGGGCTTGCTTTTGCGGGAGTTGCTCTTCTAGCTCGGCAATTTTTGCGTCAAGCTCTTCTATCTGGTCTGCAAGTTCTTCTTGACGAGAAACTGCGCTGTTATATGTTTCTGCACTTTGCTGTACCTGTTTTTCGAGCTCTGAGAGTTCTGTGGAGTCGCTGTCTGAGCCGGCGGGGGCTGATTCTTGGTTTGTGGCGGCGCCTGCGCTGGCTGTTGCCCACGCGGTTTGCGGGGCTCTAAAAGTAGGACCTGCGAGCAGAGAGCAAACAGGCACGCCAAAACATGCGCCTGCTAGCGCCAATGCGAGTGTATAAGAAAAAATTGCCTTTAACGCTGGGGTTTTGCATGGCTTCTTCTCACGGCAAACTTTGTGCCAACCACGGCTAACTTTATTGTGCCAAAAACGACGAAAAACCTCAGTGCGTCTTTTTTTGTGTGCAACCAGCTGCAAGGAGCCTCCTTCGTGCGGGTTACGTGCTATAAGTCTCCCTACCATATCGCAAAATCCGCACTTTTCACAAATACTCCATATTGCCCCCGCCCCTCCTACGGGCACTCTTGGAGCTATTTTGAGCCTCTCACGCTGCCTTTTTTCACGTTTTTTGTCACATGTAAGCAAAGTGGGCGAACACCTTGTTAAGTTGTCTACAAACAAGAATGGCGAACACCTTGTTAAGTTGCAACCCAGTGTGGTGTTCGCCATTAATATGATTCACACAAGCGGGGTGTTCGCCATTATTCTAATCAGATAAAATCGCCAAAGTCATCAATCCACGCTTTTGCGCTTTATCATCAAGCAGCTTCCATGCACTGTTTTCAGGGTCGCTTAAAGCTTTTGCTACAGCCCTGAGCCGTTTCTTGTCTGAACCATGGAGTTCGTCTAAACACGCTTTGTGGTCAGCAATAAAGCTAGCGAGCAGGGCGACATCGTCTAAATGACGCTGCTTGTCTCTATTATCACTGCAATAAGCAGCAGATTTTAATATCAGCGCTCCAAGTAAATTGGGCATTTGTATTATGCTGCTTTTTCCGTCTTGTACAAGCTCAACATCCATTTTGCGCTGGACAGCTTGAGCCCCACCAGCGATTTCCATCATATTCCAAGATTTAACCTTTGTTGCCTTTGATCTAGATTTTGGAAGATGGTCCGCTATAAGAACATCAACTATAACATCATCACGCAACATGCGATGAAAAGGCGAGCCTCTCAGCCCTGGCTCTTTGAAATCAAAACCCATGCTCAGAAAGGCTTTTATAATTGCGGAAACATTGGAAGAAGATGCCAAAACATCAATCAAAACATCGACGTCTTTTGTTGTCCGAGAAGAATATCCAGCAATCATGGCGTGCGCCTGCGTCATCAATCCACCAACGAGCACCCATTTTTCCTTAGGAACGGTGTTGGCAATTTCTACCACGGTGTTCCACGGCACAAACCCATCTTGGATATTAATTTTTGCGATAGTCATCAAGCTTCCTTTGTAAATAGTTAAGCCCGCATTTTCTTTCTCTTGTGTTTACAGAGCCAGCCAAGTCAGCAGCAACAACGGTAAGCGGCAGCTTTTTTATTCCACTCAATGCTTTTGGCAAATCATGGGGAACACGAATGGTGCATTTACCAGCCCTGTCAGGCACAAGATGGAACTTTGCCACAATGCTTTCAAGTTCTTTTGTTGTGTACCCATCTATTGTGTCCAGCTGGGTTGCTGTGTCTAGCTGAATAGCTGTGTTTTGTTGGGTAGGCGTGTTTTGCGGGGCAGCTATGCCTGACTGGACGGCTGCATTTAGCGGGGCAGTTGTCTTTGAGGAGACGAACAGTCCAAACTTATCTAAATGCTCATATGAAGCTCCGCTCAAAATTAGACTTTCTTTTAGTTCACCCGCAAAAGATGGAGAACAAGAAAAATGACTGATAGACGCTCTTTTTTGTATCTTGAAAACAAGGTGTTCTGCAGAAATTGTTTTCAAAGCAATTAAAAGTCGCCGTTTTTGATGGTAGCTTAGCTGGATTTCTTCAAGCTCTTTCCTGCTCTCTTTTTTGGCGTCCTTTAGACGAGCTTTTTTAGGCTCTTCTTTGGGCTCTTTTTGAGATTCTTCTTTAGGCTCTTTTTGAGCCACTTTTCCAGCGCCTTCTAAAATAAGGAGCGCCGCCCAAGACGTAGCAGCGTTCCACAAGCGCCCCTTGCTGCGCTTTTTTGCTTTGAGCTCGTAAAGGCTATTCGAGTCAACAACATATATTCCTGCATCTGTTTTTGTGGCCTGCAATTTCTGACATCTAACAAGACGCGAGACCTCGTGAGCAGACACCCCAAGCAAATTAGCAGCTTGCCTTGTCGAATAACCAGCTGGTATGTTAATAGCGGTGTTCATTTACATATATAGTACCACATCGGACTATATATGTAAAGTTACCTGCAAGCAAGGTGTTTTCTATTAAAATGGCGAACACCTTGTTAAATTGTCTACAAGCAAAAATGACGAACACCACGTTGAGTTGCAACCCAGTGTGGTGTTCGCCATTAAAATAGTTGCGCTCAAACAGAGCGTTCGTCAAAAAATGCGCGCAAAACCTAGGCGTTTTCCTGCTCGAACTTCTCCATAAAGTTGACCAACGCCTGCGCGCCTTCCAGCGGCATGGCGTTGTACATGCTTGCGCGCATGCCGCCTACGCTGCGGTGCCCCTTGATGTTTGCAATGCCAGCCTGCGCCGCCTGCTGCACGAACTTGGCGTCCA
>CAVEKR010000172.1:0-3404 GCA_963616365.1 Bacteroidaceae bacterium | reverse complement strand
CACCATACCCAATCACGACCGATTGGCAAATATAAGTCTCATCATCTAGGTAGAGCAGCTTGTACAGGTCTTTAAGCATCTCTATTGCAGTGTCCAAAGTGTTTCCAGCCACCGCCCTGCAATCCGAATATGCCAGCTTTGCGTTCTGGTCAATCAAAGCATATTTGCAGGTAGTAGAGCCTGCATCAAAGCCCAGATAAAGAGGTCCTTTGCACTTAAAAGCTGGAACAGTCGGCATTTTTGAAGAGGCCACGCGCTGCTTGAACTCGGTCATTTGCGACTTATCAATAAATAGTGGCTCCAAATGCAAAATGTCATCTTCAAAATTATCCGAATTTGCAACCAAAGAATGCAGCTGCCTGATAGAAAACTTATTGTTTTTGTATTCGCAAGCACTTAAAGCTGCACCTAAAGCAGTGTATAGGTGCGCATTTTGCGGGCGAACACCACAGTTGTCGCCCAAATTTAGCGCCTCTTTGAAAAGCTTAACTAGGGTTGGCAAATACTCAAAAGGCCCGCCCAAAAACACAATTGTCCCTTCCAGCTTGCGCCCGCAAGCAAGGCCTCCAAGAGTTTGGCGAACAACCGCATCAAAAGTGCTTAGCGCCAAGTCTTTTTTGCTTACCCCAGCGTTTAGGAGCGGGCGAATATCTGTTTGGGCGAACACCGCACACCTAGCAGCTATTTTGTATACGTTTTGCCCTTGCCTTGCAAGGCGGTCCATGTTTGAACTTGATACGCCTAACATATAGGCAATTGTGTCTATAAAGCCCCCTGTGCCGCCTGCACAAGTTGCATTCATCCGCTGTTCAGGATATGTGCCAAGATAGACTACTTTTGCGTCTTCTCCCCCAAGTTCAATAAATGCATCTGCCTGCTTGTATTTGCATTTAACAGCTTTTGTTGTTGCAATGACCTCTTGAACAAAAGGCAAGTTAAAGGCATTTGCAATTCCTATTCCAGCAGAACCTGTTATGCAAACTTGACCTTCTATATTTTGGTAGGTGTCAGAGATGTTTTCAAAGGCTTTTAGCAGAGTTGAGCGCACGTTTGTGCGATGTCTCCAATAAAGCTTATGGAGAATTTGACCTCGCTTATTAGCGATTACAATCTTTAAAGTTTTAGAACCTGCATCTATTCCAATTAGACACTCGTCGTTGTTCTTCATCTTAAAACTTCACTTCTCTTGGGCGCGGCGCGGCTTGGGCGACTTAACCTGCGCGCGCTGAACTCAAGCAACGCGCCCGCTACTCAGCTCTACTCCCCAAACGCCTCATCGACAAGCTCTTGCAAAGTGCCCTCTTTAGCAGCAAAAGCAGCATCGGCTTCTCTAAAATTAGAAAGCTCACTATTGCGAGCGCGTTCGCGCAAATTATCATCAAAGCCAAAAATATAATTCATGGCAATAAGATAAATTATACGCGTAGGAGCAAGACCGTAGACCTGCTTAGTCAAAATATGTCTAATGCGCTCCCCCTCATCAGGAAAAGCGCTCTTCAAGGCATCACTTTTAAACAGGCGCTTTACAATTTCTGTTATATACATTCCTGATTTCATGTACAAATCTGCAAAAGTAGAATCTGCGCTATCAAAGCAACCTAGGTTTTCTTCTTCTAGCTCATCAACCATCTTTTTTACTACCCAGCGCGGAGTAAATATTTGATTTGTCTGCTGCGGTGGAATATAGTCAAAAATGTCTTCTACATGCCCCTCATCAAAATAATTTGCCAGCTCATCACGCTTAGCCAAAAACTCTTTTATAGAATCATCAAAAACAGTCTCGTCAAAAAGATGCCCTTCAAAGTGCTCAGTTTTGCCCGTTTTTTCATCCACATCATCTCCCCCGTCGCGCAAAAACCTAAATTGAGCCTCGCTAATTCCTGTTACCTCTTCAAACACATCATCTTCTGTATAATCATCAAAATTTGCCAAGCATAAATTTTCATCACCATAAGCCATAATAAAACTTGGAATAGACCTAGAAAACCCACGCAGATGATCGCGAACCATGTTTTCTACTCCTGTTTTTTCTTCTTGAGCTTTAAGCGTCTCAATTTTTCTCGTTACACTTTCTGGTGTGTTTTCAATTGTTCTACGTGCAATTTCTTCGCTTTTTTCTCTTAGTGCTTTAAGCGCTTCTGTAACACTATAGTCATGCTCTGTCTGTGCTTCTTGAGCCTCGCTTGCACTTTGCGCCGCCTCGATTTTTTGCTTATATTCGCTTTCCGCAATGCGGCTTTGCTGCTCAAAATCTCCTATCAAAACGCGATATTCATCATCAATATGCGCATTTATCTCTTTTGTAATGCGCTTTTGCTTACTCTTTTTTACCCCAGATAAGCTGCAAGCATTATTAATATTTTTCTCGATATTGTCTTTTAGCACCACAGCAACTGCCTTAACTGCATCTTTTGCATCATCACTTGCAAAAAGTTCTTCAAGCGCAGGCTCGAGTTTTTCTTGTGCTTGAGCATAAACTTTCTTGCCAAAAAGTTCATCTGCTCGCGTGCTCACAACTTCATCTGGAACTTCAATGTTGCCATGTTTATCAGTAAAATTCTGCAGATTAAACAAGGTGTTTGCCTGCGCGTCAAAATCATCTTTTTTAACAGGAACAAGCTTTTTTACAATATCAGTAACCGCTGTTGGAGCAGCAAAAACATTGGCAATGTTAGCAAATAAATAATTGCTCATAAATCCACGGCGAACAACCTCGGTGCTCTTTAAGCGGCGTGGAATAGAAAGCACAGCTTGAGCGTCAACTTCTATCATTTTTCCATCTGAATCTTCTCCTAAAACAGGAAAGAAATTGAGCAGCTCAGCAATATTTTCTTTGCGATTTTGAGAACTCCCAGCGCCTCCCGCTGTGCTAGTTTTTAAATTATTGGCAAACTCATCAAAAATAGTAAGAGTGCGCGCTGGATCAAAATCAAAAACGTATGCTCTTTCTTTGCGAACACGACAGGGCTTGCCATCAATCATGCGTGTTGTTTCATAAGGATTTTGCACACGAAAAGCTGCTTGCATATAACTTGATGGGCTCTTTAAGTTGCAAAGCATTAAAATACCACTCCAAGCAGGAACAGTAACACCAACTGTTAGCTGCCCTACAGAAAGCGTAATAGTTTTAGGATTATTTTTAATGGCGTCCCTCACCTTATCAAAAGACTTTTTGCACTTTTCTGCCTGCTCAACTACTTGTTCGTCATCTGTTGCCTCATCAAGCAAGCCATCTCCTGCTGCAAGGACAATTTCGTATTCGCTAAACACAGGGTGCGCTTTTAAAAGTTTGGCTAGCGCCTTTGCAGATGCAACCCTATTAAGCAGCCATAAAGTGTGTGGCAGCTCTTCTCTTAAATAAGGGGTAGAAAAAGGATATTTCTCGTTTGTGGTAAGGGTATCTA
>CAVEKR010000171.1:0-3407 GCA_963616365.1 Bacteroidaceae bacterium | reverse complement strand
GCTGATGCCTATACTGCAGGCATTAGCAATTCTAATATGACAGATGTCAATGGACAACAAACAGAAAATGGCGTTAAACCATCTTCAAATGCCTCTCTAGGCAATTTGTCTTCATCTAGTACACATGTAAGCATTCAAGGGCGCAGAAGCGGTTCTGGTCAATCTGTACCGTCTGCGGCTGCTAGCTCATCTGCACAACCAAAGCAAAAGATTTCTCCTTGGCGTGATGCTTGCAAAGAAATTATTCATCGCTATGGGCTTTCTAAGCGTGAGGCAGAAATTTTTAACCTTATCTCTAAGGGGCGCAACGCAGAATATGTCTCTCAAGAGCTATTTATCTCTATTCACACAGCTAAAACCCATATTGCCAATATCTACTCTAAGCTTGATGTTCACTCATCACAAGAGATGCTTGATTTGATTGATGTCTTTCGTGCTGAAGTTTTGCAAGAAGCAAAAGAGAAGGAAAAAGAAAAAGAGCTCTATGCATAAATCAAGCTTGCCGTTGAGTTTGTCACTAGACAGACTTTGCTGGGATTTTCCTGATGTCTCGCTGCTAATTTGCTGCTGACTTATTGATAACTTGCTGGCTAATAAAAAAGCGCAACCCTCGTTAAGAGAGTTGCGCTTTTGTTTTGTATGGGTATTTTTACCTGTACGTATTTTACAGGGGTGTTCGCCATACATATTCAGCTGCGCACCGGGGTGTTCGCCATGCAAATTTACCTGCATATCCCACACGGGCAGCACGCCACCAGAGTGTTCGTCATAAAACTTTTATTTTTCGCCCTTTTCATGAGCAGCTTTGCGCTCTTCAAGCATTTTTTGGTCGCGCTTGAACATTGAACCAAAAGGACCAGCTGCATCAATAACAGCAATAACTGCCATAACAGCCAAAACGCTAAAGGTTGCAACACGCATGTCGCTTCCCAAGATGGCTTGCAAAATAACGTTTAAGATTGAGCCCCATACGATTGCAAAGTTGCAAAGGGACAAATTGAGTGGATAGTTTTTTGCACCAAAGCGCTGGCGACCAAAAGCAGATGCCACAACAGGAACACCACCATAGCAAAAACCGCAGCAAAAAGCACCAATAACATAGAGCACTGGAACATTCATGGTAAACGCGCCAATAATGGCAAGAGCAGCAATAACGCCTACAAAACCATCTATAATCATGGTAATCTTAACGTTTGTCTTGTCATAAATCATTCCAACAATAACGCGACCAACGCCGTTAAGAGTTGAAACAAGACCAACAAGCAGGGTTGCAAAACCAGCATCCCAGCCAACAAGTTGAGCATCAGATGCGCAATTTCCGATTGTTGCCAGCCCTACAGCAATAACGATGGTTGCCCATACCCAATACACATAGAATAGGGGGGTCTTAAGTGCGCTGTCTTCTTCTCCTGGGTCATAATCTGAGCCGCTTACTTGATCTGGAGCCATGAGCTCTACGATGTTTTCTGGTGGGCGCTGGATTATGATTCCTTCAGCGCAAATGACAACAGCAGAAATAATTCCTACAACAATGAGCACTGTTTCAAGACCAAGGCTTGCTGCCAAGTTTACAGAAAGTGTTCCCAAAATGAGTGAACCTAAGCCAAAGCCCATCATCAAAACGCCGCTTGATAAGCCAACTCTGTCTGGAAACCAAACATTTGTGGTAGCAATAACTGTATTGTATCCAATACCTACGCCAAGACCGCAAATAATGCCATAAAAGATGTAGAGAGCGGCAACATTGCCATGTGCGCAAAGACCTGTTCCAATAAAGCCAATTGCAAACATAGCAGCAGCTACGATAATTGCACCTTTAACACCGATTTTCTTTTCAATTTGCGAGCCAATAACGGCGCCAACGCAAAAAGTAATCATCATGATGTTAAAAGTCAGACCAACAGCTGTTTTTTCAAGCTCGAATGTTTTACACATGGGAGCTGCAAACATTGAGAATGCATAAATCAATCCCAAAAACAGCAAAGTGATGGTTGAAAGTGTCAGATAAAGAATGCGTCTACTCTTTATCTGCGAGGTTGATAGTTCGCTCATCTAGAGCTCCTTTCAGTATAAATGGTACTTCTTATATCTAAGCAAAGCAGTTAAATTTTGCCGCTGGTAGCCAATTTGCCACTTGCAGTCAAATTGGTAGCTAGCAGCTAATTTGCCACTGGCAGCCAAATTTTTTGCTGCTTTGAAAAGATAACTAGATAATGGTCTTTTGCGCTTGCGCTGTGTTTTTTTCAGAGCTGCGCTTTCTTGCACCGCCTAGATAATGGTCTTTTGTGCTTGCGCACATTTTTGCAATACTTCTAGCTCGTCTTTTGAAAGCACTACATCGTCATCAAAGACTGCAGCGTTTTCTTTTGCCTGCTGTGCGCTATTCATATTGCAAGAAAGAGTTGCTACATTATCAAGGGATTTTACGAAAAGCAATGCCCATTCAATGCCTGAGCGGTCATTATTTGCCTCTTTTAAGATTTTGAGTGCTTCTGGTTTTAAGTCAGAACTAGAACCCATGTGCAAGGCCGCATGAGCAACAATGGGCAATCCTGCTTCTTTTGCTGCCTCATAGACCTCAGATACGCCGCGCATATACCAATCATAAAAATTGAGTTTTATGCGAACAAAATCCCAAGGATACAGTCCTGCGTATTTGCTTAAGTTTTCTGCATTTAGCTCTGCAGAAAAACCGAGTTGACCAATTTTTCCCTCTTCTTTTTGTTTGAAGAGAAAATCTACTGCTCCAGAGTCAATATCGCGCATATAGTTTAAATCACAAACTCCCTCAAGAGTATAAAAATCTATTGTATCTAGCTGGAGTTTTTTGAGTTGTTTTTGAAAGACATATTCAAAACGAGGGTCTACAAGCTCAAAAAAGCTTGTCAAAACATAAAGATTCTTGTCTTTATTTGCACTGAAGTATTCTCCTAAAAACTCTTCTGCCTCGCCTTTATGGTTAGAATACGAGGTGTCAAAAAAGTTCACGCCGCAATCATAGGCTGCATCAGATATTTCTGTTGCAAGCTCTTTGTCTAACCTGTCAACCCTTGTTACATCTGTAATAGGCATTCGTTTAGTGCCTACTCCAAAACGTGAAATTTTCTTGTCGCCCATTGTCGTGTAGTGCATTTTAACTCCTTTCACTTGCACTTACCTGCGCTTTATACTTACTTGCGTCTTGCGCTTTGCGCCTGCATTATTTATTTGTTTGTGTTTTACACGCTCCACGTACATATTATATCTTTACGCATACACCCGCGCATACGCTCCGTGCACAAATCTTTAACGCGTGCGCCCTGTGCGCACACACTCGCGCATACGCTCTGCATACAAATCCTCATTACTAAGATTTTGAACCTATATTTTAACTCATTAGCTCATAAATTGCATTACTATATTCGTTC
>CAVEKR010000170.1:0-3415 GCA_963616365.1 Bacteroidaceae bacterium | reverse complement strand
TTGGACCGCTATGCCTTTTCGATACGCATCTCTCAGCTGTGGGCGAATGTAAGACGCAAGCATAAGCCCCGCGCAATGGCTCACTTGCCAGCGCGTATTTGGTGCTTGAGACGTGGATTTGCTGGGCGCTAATTGCTTTAGCAATTAGCGCTGCGGCATTACCTGTTGGCGTGATTATGACTGTGGTGTTCGCCATGAAAACGGGCATTGCAAGCATTACTGCTAGGGTGTTCGTCATTAAGGCGAGCTTGAAGCCAATCAAGGTGTTCGTCATAAAAGCGAGCCAGCGCACACGTAGGGTGTTCGCCATTATGAACGGCGCGCGAAGTGCTTATTTGAACAGCGCATAGTGCTTATGCTGCACAAACTAAGAAAGGTGGTTTCCAAAGATGGCAATCACAAAAGAACGTAAGGCAGAAATTATTAAAGAGTTTGGTCATGGCGCTAACGATTCCGGTTCTGCCGATGTCCAGGTGGCTTTGCTCACAGAGCGTATTCACCACCTTACTGACCACGTCAAAACGCATCCGAAAGACCATCACACGCGTCGCGGATTGCTTATGTTGGTTGGTAAGCGTCGTCGTTTGCTCACATACATCAAGGCACGCGACATTTTGGCATACCGCGAGCTCATTAAGAAGCTCGGCATTCGCGACAACGTATAGCGCATGAATAAATAAGGGCGGCTTTAATGGTCGCCCTTGCGCCTATTTAGGGCTGGTTGGCGGGTTAGGTCGTTGGTTTAGGTGGCAAACGCCACGGTGGCGGCGCGCCCCACTCGCAGCGCAAACAGGCAGATGTCGGCACGCCGCTCAATAAAGCCGCTCAGCTCCCGCGAGCAGCACATAATAACACAAACAGCCCGCTTTAACAGGCGGCTTTGGTAGGCAAAAACAACAAATCACCTGCACAAGCAGGCAAGAAGAACAGGTAATAAAAGGATAAAAGATGACAAAAGTAGTACATGAGTTTGAATTTTACGGCAAGCAGTATTCGTTTGAGACAGGTGAGCTTGCCAAGCAGGCAACAGGTTCTGTGGTGGTCAATCAGGGCGGCACAAAGCTGCTGGTTACCGCTACTATTTCTAAGGAAAAGCGCGATTTTGACTTTTTTCCGTTGACGGTGGATTTTATCGAGAAGATGTATGCGGTTGGGCGCATTCCTGGCAGCTACACCAAGCGCGAGGCAAAGCCGTCTGAAAAAGGCACGCTCATTGCCCGTTTGACGGACCGTCCAATCCGTCCTGGGTTTCCTGATGACTTCCGCAATGAGGTGCAAATTGTCATCACCACGCTTGCGTGCGACCAAGAAAATCAGCACGATATCCCCTGCATAATGGGGGCTTCTGCTGCGCTTTTGGTGGGCGGCGCTCCATTTGATGGACCTGTGGCAGGCGTGCGCATTGCGCGCGACAAGGACAGCCAGCAATACATCGTAAACCCGACCTTTCAAGAAGAGGCAAATTCGGATTTGAGTTTGAGCGTTGCGGGCACAAAAACTTATGTTTCTATGGTCGAGGCAGGCGCTGATGAGGTCTCTGAGCAGGAGATGATTTCTGCTTTGGAGTTTGCGCAAAAAGTCATCGGCGAGCTTTGCGATGAGCAGCAAAACTTTATTGACAAATGCCAGGCGGCAGGCAATATTACTCCTTTGGAATACGAGCTTGACGAGCCAACCCCAAGCGTTATTGATAAAGTCAACGCCCATTATGATGAGATGTATGCGGCAATTTCTGATGAGGATATTGCAGCTAGAATACCTAGAGTTGAGCAGCTCAAGGCAGATATTAAGGCGGAGTTTTCTGATGACGAACAACAGGAGCACGCACACGAAATTGCAGCTGCTTGCAAGGCGCTAGAAAAGCACGCCATGCGCACGATGGTCATCGAGACTGGTCAGCGCGTTGATGGGCGTGCTTGCACAGAGGTGCGACCTCTCTATATCAAGCCGCATTATTTGCCGCGCGCGCATGGATCTGGGCTGTTCCAACGTGGGCAAACGCAGGTGCTTTCTGTTTGCACGCTGGGTATGCTTAGCGAATGGCAGCGTCTTGACACGATAGATCCTGCCGAGGGCAAACGCTACATGCACCATTACAACTTTCCACCATATTGTACTGGTGAGGTTGGTCGCATGGGCGCTCCTAAGCGCCGCGAGCTGGGGCATGGTGCTCTGGCGGGCCGCGCGCTTGAGCCAATGATTCCAGATGAGAAGGAGTTCCCCTATTCTATTAGGGTGGTCTCTGAGGTGCTGGAGTCTAATGGTTCTTCTTCTATGGCTTCTACCTGCGGGTCAACCTTAGCGTTGATGGATGCTGGTGTTCCTATAAAACGTCCTGTTTCTGGCGTTGCCATGGGTCTTATTCAAGAAGAAGGCAAGCATGTTATTTTAACTGACATTCAAGGCTTGGAAGACTTCTTGGGTGATATGGACTTTAAGGTTACGGGTACAGAGCGTGGTATTACTGCACTTCAGATGGATAATAAAGCCAAAGGCCTGACAACTGATATTTTGGCTGAGGCGCTTGCGCAGGCTAAAGATGGTCGCGCTTTTATCTTGGATGCTATGCTGGCAGAGATTGACGAGCCGCGAAAAGAGCTCTCTGAGTTTGCGCCGCGCATCATAACTATGACGATTCCTGCAGATAAAATACGTGATGTTATTGGTTCTGGTGGCAAGGTGATTCGCGCGCTGCAAGAAGAAACTGGTGCTCATGTTGACATTGAAGAAGACGGCACTATCTACATTTCTTCGACTGATTTAGGTGGCGAGGAGGCTCGCAGACAAATTGAGCTAATCGTCAAAGATCCGCAGGTGGGAGAAGAATACGAAGGCAAGGTCGTTGGGATTCAGACCTTTGGCGCTTTTGTCAAAATCACTCCGAGCAGAGACGGTCTGCTACACATTTCTCGCATTGCAAACGGACGTATTGGCTGCGTAGAGGACGCGCTCGAGGTCGGCGACACCGTCAAGGTGCGCGTCATTGAGGTTGACGAGAAGACGGGCAAGATAAATCTTGACAGGCTTGATAAGCCTGATGTGCCTAGTGGCGGCTTTGGCGGCGGCGCTGGTGCCGTCGGCGGCGGTAAGGGTGGCGAACACCTTGGTCGCGGTAAGTTTAATAGAGATAGTCGCGGCGGGCATTATGATAGAAAGCCTCGTAGGCAACATAAAGGTTAGCATTTTTAGTTTTTTTGGAAGCGCGCGTGGCTGGTTGTGGTGGCTGGTTTTGGCGAACACGCTGCTGCACCGAGCTGCGATGGCGCGGCTTTAAGTGATGTTGTTAAAGCGCGTGTGGTGTTCGCCAAGAAAAGCGAAAAAAAGTAGGATTGTATGCCAGGTAAAAAAGGGAATAGCAACCGAAATTTGGGCGGGCTGCGCCTTTATGGCGGCGACGCGCGCGGCGTTTATGGCT
>CAVEKR010000169.1:0-3430 GCA_963616365.1 Bacteroidaceae bacterium | reverse complement strand
CTTCAATGCATTTGCCGCATTTAATACAGCGGCTCATAAAATCATGCTCGTTTTGAAAACCTGGAGGTCTTAATATGTTTTGGCTAGGAGAACACGTGCGATATACAGCTTCTCCACCAGCTAATAAGGCTGCTAAACCCACAATGATACTTTGGCAATTCACGCAATCCTCCTTAAAGCAAATACACTTTAAAGCAAGTACGAAGCAAGTACGGCATCTTCAAGCAAGTACGACACCTTTCACGCAAGTACAACACCTAAATAAAGCAAGTGCGCCTTAAATTCTTATAAATAGCAAAGCTAAACACCGCAATGATACTTCATAACTAAAGTTGGAACAAAGCGTAAGGAAAATTTAACGGGAAAATTGTAGAGAAAAATAGGGAAAAGCCCTAGCATTTTAGTGAATGTAAATTTCAAAAAACGCTAATCTAGAGACTGCGCTCATATATAAGATTACGTCCAGTGCTTATTCATGTATTCCCAACGCTCATTACGCATTGTAATAATGTGCTCTATATCCTCATCTGTTAAATGCTTAAAGCGCTTTTGAGCCTTTAGATAATCACTTGGATCTTTTAAACTTTTAGGTTTGCGAGTTAGTTTAATTTTATCTGTTTTCTTGCCACTGGGGTGTTCGCCATTATTTGCCGCAAAGGCAGCGGGGTGTTCGACATTATTTTTGTATTCTGCCAAATACCAAAGCCCGCAGTCGACCGCCTCTTTTGCCAGCTCAACGCCCAAGTCCACCTTGTGCCCCCAACCAGTGGGGCAAGGAGTGAGCACGTGGATAAAGCGCGCGCCGTGCGTGTTTTTGGCGGTTTCGAGCTTTTGCAAAAAGTCGTTCATGTAGCCCACGCTTGCCGTTGCCGCATATGCGGGCTCATGCGCCACTACAATCTCAAATAGGTGCTTTTTTTCTGTGAGCGTGCCAGAGGTCGTGACCCCAGCAGGGCTGGTAGTAGTGGTTGCCCTATAAGGCGTGAGCGAACTTTCTTGAATGCCAGTGTTCATGTAGGCCTCGTTGTCGTAGCAAAGATAGAGCACGTCATCGCCCCTGTCAAGCATTCCAGACAAAGACGCCATGCCGATGTCTGCCGTGCCGCCGTCGCCCGCAATGGTCAGCACGGTGCAGTCGGCGGGCTTTTTGTTTTGCGCCCTAAGACCAGCCTCTATGCCGCTTGCCACAGCGGCGCTTGCTGCAAAAGGCGTAATAGCGGCGTTGGTCGAAAACGCCATCTGCGGAAAATTGAACCCGACAGCGCTCATGCAACCAGCAGGAAGAGCGCTGATACAGGCAGGTCCGCACACTTTAATTGCCATGCGAACCGCTAGAGCAGCTGGGCAGCCTCCGCAGGCGGCGTGTCCCAAGAAATATTCGTTGGTGTCAAGGGTTTTGGCTGTTAACTTTTTGGTGGACGATGTTTGAATAGACGAAGACATGCTCACTCGCCCTCCTCTTTTTCCCATGCATCAATAAAAATAGGTTCATTTATAGCGTGGCGAACACCACACTTGTTTTTGGCGTTAACATCGTGTTCGCCCTGCTCTTCTGAATCCATTTCTTGAAAAATGCGCTTAATGTGGAAAGGCTTGATGTCTGCTCCCCCAAGACCGCCAATATAATTATGTGTTTGAGCTGCGATATTATAGTCGTGAAGTGCTGTACACACATTTGCATACACGCTGCCACTTGCTCCAAAAGAGATATCTTTTTCAAGCACTGCTATTTTTAGGGCGCTGCCTGTAATCGCATTAATTGCAGGCGCGCTGCCTGCAATCGCGCTGCTAGTGCCCTGGGAGTTTGCGTTCTGCGAACTTTCGTTCTGCGCTGCATTCTGTCCTATATTTTGTACTGCGTTTTTCAAAACTTCAGCCAACTGGTGCGCAGGAAAAGGCCTCATATATCGGATGCGCAAAAGCCCAACGTGTTCGCCAAGCTCTCGCAGCTCGTCAACCATATCTTGAACAAGAGCAGAAATACTACCAAGCGTAATGATTATTCTATCTGCATCCTCGCACTTATAAGCCTCAATGCCGCCAGTGTATGTCCGCCCAAAAATGCGTGCAAAGTCCTGCTCGGCTTTTCTCAAAACCTGCCACATATTTTGCATAGCCTCATGAGCTGCTTTTTTGTACTGCCAACTAAACTCTGGCCCTGCCGAATATCCTATGCTTTTTGGATTATCAAAATCAAAGCAATTATTTGTTTTATACGCTAGCAAAAACTCATCTACCTGCGCTTGCGTTGGAATATCGACACTTTCATATGTATGGGTTAGTGCAAAGCCGTCCAAGTTGACCATAAAAGGTGTCATGACACGTGCGTTTTCTGCAACTCTATAGGCAAACAAAATCAAATCGTGCGCCTCTTGGTTATCCTTTGCATAAGCTTGTATCCAGCCATGATCAAGCAAACTCAAGCTATCGCGCTGGTCGCCATATATGTTCCATGGCAGCGCCAAAGCCCTGTTAGCATTTGCCATCACCACAGGAAAACGCCCCCCTGCCACATAAGTGAGCACTTCTGCCATATAGAGCAGCCCTTGACTTGATGTTGCGGTAAAGGTGCGCGCGCCTGTCATGGAGGCTCCAAGGGCGGCTGCCAGCGCCGAATGTTCGCTTTCCACATGAATGTATTGGCTGTTCAAAGCCCCATCTGCAACCATTTGCGCGATTGCCTCTACGATGGTGGTTTGCGGCGTTATCGGATATGCAGACACAACGTGCGGCTTTGCCAAGCGTACGGCATGTGCCACCGCCTCGTTTCCTGATAAAAACATCTTTGCCACTTAGCTCACCTCAGCTTCTGCCTGCGCTTTTAGAGCGCCTTCTGCTTTGGTTGCAGTGACTCGTATTTTGGTTGCGATGCGCTGGAGTTTGGTTGTGGCGCTTCGTGTTCTAGCTGCAGCGCGCTGGATTTTGGCTGCGGCGTCTCATGTTCTGACTGCATATTCATGGCGTGCGTTTTGCAAGCATGAGCGCATATTCCACAGCCCTTGCAAAATGCGTAGTCAATTGAGATTTGAGCTGCGCCTGTATCAGCAGCGGCGGCGGTGGTAGTATCGGCGTCAATAGGGTCAACGTCAGGATTATAGATAACGCAACCATCAGGACATTGCATATAGCATTGCAAACAAAGATTACATTTTTCAGGAGCAAAAACTGGTTTTTCGCTCCTCCAACCAGCATTTATATGGTTTTTGTATCCAGAAATAAAACAGGTGTTTTGCGCTAGCTGCATAAAGTCTAGGCTGTCAGCAGAGATTTGAGAAATTTTGCGGGTAACGTTATTTTTAGAAATTGCATGTCCAACGCCACTTTCTAATTTTTCATGGCGAACACCACGCTGCAAATCTCCATAAACAATACCATAAGTTGAATCTCCATTGACAACATCCTGCTGCAAATCTTCATGAACAGTGCCACA
>CAVEKR010000168.1:0-3447 GCA_963616365.1 Bacteroidaceae bacterium | reverse complement strand
TTTTATCTGCAAGTCTTGATTAGCAGCTAGGAGTAGCCCCCGCTTTGTTAAAAGTTTATTGCCCACATAAGGGACAAGTGCTGCTCCTGCAAAGCTCATGGCAATGCTTAGTATGCAAAACACAAATTCTGTGGCTATCACGTTTGCCAAGACAAAATCTCCTTTTTTTCATATCGCTCGTTTAAGGCTTTTTGGGCCTTGTTTATTTTGCCAAGGCAAATGCTAGCAACCAAATCTAAACAAAATCCGAGCAAACCCTATAACGGTTCTATAAAAAGTCTATACGGTTTCTATAACGCGCAGCTAGAAGGGCACGCATTATCTGCACAAGAGATAATCGACTTCACAAACATTCCATAATATTTCGCCAAATTCACAGTTTCTCCAAAAGTGCGACTATAGAAATATCCAAAATTCGGCTTCTTTTTTCAAGAATTTATCCTCCAAATCTCTCTCTTCTATTTGAAGAAATTTGCCTTTTTTTGGCGAACACCACATATTTCTAGTTTCAAAATGTCGTTTATTGGCATACGAGAAATTTCTGCACAAAACAGGCTTAATCTAGAGTAAAATCGTTTGCGGTAAAAAAATCACGCAAACAAGCATGTAGAAGAACAAGCAAGCAAACAAACAAGCAAACATGCAAATAAATAAAAGAACAGGCAAGTAGTCAAATAAGAAAGCAAGAAAGCAAGCGGAAGAGAGCTTCTCACATGACTCAAGGCAAAGAAAATAAAAAGAGCACTCCAAGCAGCAAGAATGCTGCAGACCCAAAAAGCGCTGCAGTCAAGGACAATGCGGCAGTGCCAAAAAGCGCTGCAGCCAAGGACAGCGCAACAGACAAAAACGACGTCTCACTTAGCCCAGCGCTAGAAGACTATATAGAAGCAATTTTTGACTTATCCAAGCGCGGCAGCGGTTCTGTTCGTAACATGGACATTGCAGAAGAGCTAAACGTAACAAAAGCAAGTGTTGCACGTGCTCTAAAGCATTTGCGCCAAGAGGGATATATTGAACAAGAGCCATATGCAGATGCTTACCTAACAGAAAAAGGCAATGCATATGGGCAGCGCATTATTGCACGTCATTGGGCATTGCGCACCTTTTTAACTGATGTTTTGGGAGTAGAGCCAACGCTAGCAAATAAAGAAGCTTGCGAGATGGAGCACACCATAAGCCAATCCACAATCGAAAAATGGATTGCATGGTTAAAAAGCCAAAACATCAACATTTCAGAAGGCGACCTGCACTAGCTCCCGTGGTGTTCGCCATACAAGCTGGCATCCAACCCACCTCAAGAAACACTTCAGAAATATTTCTGAAAAAATTCAGCAACCACACCTTAAAAAAGACGTAACCACTCATTAATCGAGCCGTCACAGACAAGGTTCATTATAGATATCGTTTTATTGGTTCAAACTAAGAATTGAGGTGGTTGTTTATGGATACCGCATTAACGGCGTTCATCATCATTTGCGCAGCTCTTGTGCTTTTGATGACCCCTGGTCTTGCGTTTTTCTATGGTGGCTTGAGCCGCAAGAAAAATGTAGGCAACACAATGATTATGAGTTTTTTGGCCATTGGAATTACATCGGTGCTTTGGGTTGCACTTGTGTTTTCTGTGGCTTTTGATGGGCAATTTCCCACGGACTCAGGTTGGATTGGTCAAATAATCGGCGGCTTTGGGCAAGTCTTTTTAAACGGAACAGATACCCTTGCCAATGGAAGTTTTGTCGATGGCCTGCCTGACATGGCATTTGTTGGCTTCCAATGCGCGTTTGCAGTAATCACGGTCGGAATTATTACAGGTGGTGTTTCTGGTCGTATCAAATTTGGCGCTATAGCTGCTATTTTGGTCTGCTGGGTTGTGCTTGTTTATGGACCGCTTGCTCACATGGTTTGGGGACACGGTTTGATTGGAGAGACAATCGGTGCTATTGACTTTGCAGGTGGCGATGTTGTACATATCTCTTCAGGTGTTACAGCACTTGTGTTGGCGATTTTATGCGGTAAACGTCGCGGTTACGGAAACCTCTCGTATCGCGCACACAACACTCCATTTGTAGCATTGGGAGCAGGTCTTTTATGGTTTGGATGGTTAGGCTTTAACTCTGGCTCTGCTTTGGCAATTAATGACGGCGTTGCAGCAATCGCGCTGGTAAACACTGTTGCGGCATCTGCTGCAGCCATGCTTTCTTGGATGGTCGTTGATAAAATCAAGACAGGGCACTCCACTTTGGTTGGTGCATGCACTGGTCTTGTAGCAGGTCTTGTTGTTATTACCCCTGCAGCTGGTTTTGTAGCAGCTTGGGCAGCACTTGTTATGGGAATTATCGTCAGCCCTTGTTGTTACTTTGCAATTTCTACTCTAAAGCGCAAATTTGGCTACGACGATGCGCTAGACGCTTTTGGATGCCACGGCATTGGCGGTATTGTAGGCGGCATTTTAACTGGTATTTTCTGCGTCCCAGAGCTTTCTTGGACTGACTTTGGCGGTCTGATTTATACAGGGGACCCGTCGCTTTTGTTAAGCCAAATTGCTGGTATTTTAATTACCATTGTTTTTGTTGGCGTGATGACCTTGATAATTGGCGTGATTGTCAAGAAATGTATGCACAACAGCTTGAGTGTAACCAAAGAAGAAGAGGCACAAGGCTTAGACATCGTGCTACACGGCGAAGATGCATACCCTGCCTTTGACGGTCTTGATTAAACGAAAGGAGTTGATGAAGCAATGAAAAAGGTACAAGCGATTATTCGTAACGAAAAACTCGAGGCTTTAAAAGAAGCCGTGCTGGCAGAAGGCATTGGAGGGATAACAATTTCTATGGTGCATGGCTGCGGCACGCAAAAGGGCTGGAAAGAGTATTACCGCGGTTCAGAAATTATCATGAACATGATCTCAAAAGTTGCCTGCGAATTTGTTGTCGCAGATGAGGAGGTCGAGCGCTTGATTGACTTAATTTGCAAAACTTGCAGAACAGGCGAGGTCGGAGACGGCAAAATCTTTGTTAGCCCTGTCGAGACTGCCGTTCGCATTAGAACTGGCGAGCGCGGAGAAGACGCCATCTAGCAGAGCTTTTAGACCGCTCGCCTTAGCTTTTATGGCGAACACCCCGCTCGTGTTTACGCCCATTATGGCGAACACCACACTTGGTTTTAGTGAAATTAAAATGCACTGCTCTTAATTGGGCAGTGCATTTTTTTTAAGGGCAAGATTGACCAGCGTATTTTTAAGAGCGGGCGGCGCTTGCGGCGGGTTTCCGCAGCGACAAAAAACCCTGCTTTAGCAGGGCTTTTTTGGAGCGAGGACTGTTTGAGCAAGGAGCGTGCGACCCGCTCTTAACCCAGTAAACGTATACCAGTATACTCACTTTTGTATAGATTCGCTCTTTTTAAGCTTCTGCCATTTCTTGAAAGCGAGATTGTATCCAAGAAGCCCAATCA